>JABWAY010000272.1 GCA_013360825.1 Candidatus Brocadiia bacterium
CGCCGGCCTCCGTTTCTGGGCTTCGAGCCCGATTCAATACTGGTGACCTCACGGTACACCGCGAACGGAGGCCGGCCTTCTCATCCCATCTTTTCCTTTTTCCCCTTGCCCTTGCCCTTGCCCTCGCCCTCGCCCTCGCCCTCGCCCTTCCCCCTACCTCCCCCCAACCCTCACCCTCCCCTCCGCCCTCATCTCCCCTTCTTCCCCCACCTGCACCCTCGCGATCTCCCCGCACTCCCCCGGCACTGCCCTCAGCGTGATCGTTCCTCCCTGCACCCCCATCCTCGCCGGGTCCGCTACCGTCACCACTCTCCCGTTCCGGATCTGGATTGTCCCTGACACCACGTACCGTGCCGGGTCGGCCGCGCCTTCCAGCGTCAGGCGCAGCACCCGGATCTCCCCCGGCTTCGCGTCCGGGCGGTCCCATCCGAGCCTGGCCGCCACCGCCTCTACTGCGACCGTGGCCGTCGCCGCGCCCTGCGTCACCGTGAGGTCGCACTGCCCGGGTTCCGCCAGCGGTGCCGAGAAGGCGACCGTTCCGCCGCTCACCAGCACCGGCTGGCCCTGGTCGATCACCTTCTTCGTGTGGTTCTTGAGCGTCACCGTCGCGGGTCCCTGGCCCGGCGCGGGGGCGGCCCCGTAGAACCCTGTCCCGGTCCGCTCGACCCACGTTCCCGGCGGGACGGCCGCGTGGGTCAGGAGAAGCGTCAGCACCTGTCCTCCGGTGCTCACGACGAGCGTCAGCCCCTGCGCGGGGAGGTCGGGGACGGTCCAGTCCCCGGGCGGGATCCCCTTTCCGTCGCGCGTCGCGCCTTTCGGCAGCTGCACCGTCTCCCCCGCCTTCACGCTCACCACCACGGTGTCCGGCGGGCGGTTCCCGGCCCCTGTCTCCACCGGCGGATCCGTCGCCCCGGGGTCTCCCGGCACCGTCGGGTCCGGCGTGATCACGGTCCCGGCCGGCACGGTCACCTCGACCTTGGCCGCCACCGCGTTCAGCGGATTCCCGTGCGTGTCCTCCGCCCCCGCCAGGATCAGGGCGAAGGTCACCACTCCTTCCCGCGGGTACCACGGCAGGGAGACCGGAATCGGCTCCAGGTTCACTGCGACCATCCGCACGTCCTCCACCTCCACCGTTTCCCCGGCGATCTCCCTTCCCTCCGCCTGCCACACTCCCTCGGGGGTCCCCTGCGGCACCAGTTTCCACGTCCCCGCCACGCTGTCCCCTTCCCTGTTCAGCTGCTTCACCAAGACCGTCGGCGCCTTGTCCCGCATGGAATGGTCCGCGCGGAACGTCGCCACGAACTTCCCCGCGGGGATCCACGCCTTCCCGTCCCTCACGACGGGTTCCGCCGTCGCCCCCATCTCCATCGTCGTCAGCCAGACGGGATTCGTGATGCAGCGGCGGGCGTGGGCATCGAAGCGGTCGTCGCTCTCCTCGTTCCAGCTCGAGTAACCGGCCAGCCAGAGCGCCGAGGGGACGGCGGGCGCCCAGGGCTTGAGCGCGCGGTACTGCCGGTCCGGCGCGGGATTCGGGCGCCATGAGTCCTGCGGCCGCGGGACCCGGACCTCGCCGCGTCCGTCCGTGTGCCAGGGGGCGTGCTCGTCCGTGAGCTGGAGGCGGTGCAGGTCGACCCGCTCGATGACCGGCGCGGTCGGGCCGCCCTCGGAGACCCGGTACCTCACGACCATCTCCGGGCAGTGCCGCCGGACCAGCGCCGTGCGCTTCCCGTCGAACGCCCCGTCCCCGCCGATCTCGCCGTCCACATCCTGCGCCTTCGACGGCGCGTCCCAGGACTCGTGCCAGATCAGCGCCCGCGCGTCGAACTTCAGGTCCGAGTCCAGGTCGAACCAGACCAGCGGCCCGTCGGTGCACACGACCCGCCCCCGGTAGACCTCCTCGAACGCCGGCTTCTGCGCGTAGACCCGGGCCGCGCCGTAGTGGGAGGAATGCGTCATCGTTCCGTGGGCGTGGCCGAAGAGCGCTGCGACCGGCCCGATTCTCTCGTGGGTGAGCAGGGTCGCCCCGACTCCCGTGGTGAAATTGAAGCTCCCGTGCGCGTCGCTTCCCGCGTAGTGGTAGATCTTCCGTATGAAATACGTCCGCCGGGGTTCCTTCGCGTCGAACGTGAACGCGAGTCCCGGGCGCAGCATCCGGTTCTCGTAGTACAGGAATCCGGTCATCCAGCTGCGGTGCCACGCGGCGTCGGTGCCGCGTTCGTCCCGGCTCCAGAAGTTGTGCTGCCGCAGGTCGCGCGGGTGTCCCATCTCGCGCCGCCGGAAGGCGGGCTCATTCCAGATCTGGACCCCTGCGAAGGGAAACCGGCCCGCCAGCTGCGCCGACAGGAACGACTCCCGCGTCGTGTTGGCCGCGCGGTCGAGGTCGCCGAAGTCCCACGAGAGATCTCCGCAGGACACCGGGTGGGCCGCGATGTACACGCCGCCGGGCGCGAGGGTCTGCTCGACGGTCTTCACGTCCCAGGGGTTGACCTCGGCCCTCTCTGCCGCCGCCGTCACGATCCGGTCGACCTGACCGATCAGTTCCTCGAGCTCCGCGTCCGTGAACGACGCCAGGAGTTTCGCGACCGCATGGAACTGCTCCTCGGTCAGCTCCATCCATCCCTTCAGCGCCTTGTTCACGAGGTCCCGCGTCGTTTTCCGGATCGACTCACTCTCCGCGATCTTGCGGGCCACCCCCCGGAGGGACTGTCCGAGCTTGAGCGTCACCCCGTGGGCCTTCATCTGTTCGAGAACGGCGCCGATCCCGCGTATTGCCTCCAGCCACCGCCGCCCTCCGTGCCAGGGCCCCGGGAGCGGGGGGTGCCGGTACGTGAGTGCATGAGGGGAGCCGAGATTCCGTCCCCCCGGCGGGGCCATCGAGAGTTCCTGCGCGGCGCCGTTCCCGGCGAAGCGGCGCAGTGTGGTCATCTCGTCCTCGCCCGCGCGGAACGGCAGCGCGAGCGGCGTGTCCCTGTCCGTCAGGAAGCAGTTGTGGTCGGTGGTGAACAGGACCTCGCGCGCGGTCACGGCCGCGATGTCCCCCGCCCGGACCGCGGCCAGGTAGGCATCGTCGACGAACCCCATCGCGTGCGCCGACCGCAGCAGCATCCAGAGCGGTCCGCCCCAGGCGAGCCGCGGCTCCGCGGCGTCGCGCGAAAATTCGACCTGCGTGTGGACGTGGAGATCGTAGTGCTGCCCGCTCGCCTCGAGCTTCGGAAGGAAGGCGTGGAGACGGACCCGGAGCATGGTCTGGTACGCGGCCTCGCCGGACTCGAACCCGTTCCACCTCAATGCCCTCGGGTTCCTCGCGTGGTCGAGGTACCGGACGACCCCCCGCAGGTAGACCCGGGGCTCGGAGGGAGAGCGGAGCGCCTTCAGGGGAACATTGATCACGACGTGCCATCCGTCCTCGGTCTCGAACCGCACGATGTCGTTCACGTCGAGCATCGGCATCCCGACCCCGGTCTCGACGACGAGATCGGGATGCGCGATCACCGTCTTCTCGCGCAGGTGCTGCGGCTTGTCGGGAAGCCCCTCGACGTGAAGGAGCGTCCTGCCGCCCGGCGGGGCGACGGGGGGCTCCCAGGGGTTGAAATGGGCCGAGAAGGCCGTCTCCTCGTCGACTTCTTCGAGGGTGACGTCGTAGATCCAGAGGCCGCGCTCCGGTTGGTTGCTCACAACCCTGCCCGACTTATCCGTGAGACTGCTCTCAATCTGGGTGTGAATTTCAGGCGCAAAAAGCAGCACGGGAATACTGTTGCGGCCCTCCATGACGAAGGCCGGCGCGTCCATGATGACTTCCTTCGTCGCCCATGCATCTGCGTACTGGCACCGCATCGGCCGGTCCTCATAGACGAGGATCACGTCCTCGGACACGACCGTCGTCTCGCCGACCAGGACTCCGACTCCGAACTTGTAGCCCTTCTTCCCGGCTTCCTGCTCGGGAAGTTCGATGGTCAGGGAGACTGTCTGGGTGCCTCGGCCTTTGAATTCCACCGCGCTCTTGGCGAACGCATCGCCGGCCTCCGCGGCCGCGTCCGCTTTGAACGCCAGGTCCTTCGCATTCTGCACCTCAAACTCCACAACCGCGGTCCGGTCGTCCATCCGGAGGCGGGTGAAGCGCGGCCTCGAGATGTCGACGGAGGGCCCCTCCTTCGGTTCCCAGACCTGCAGTTTGAGGTTCTGCCCGTCGTTTGCGGGGTTTCGATCGTCCTTCGCGGCGACGGTGGCGCGGCCGAGGTAGCTGTGGGAGGGCAGTGCGGGGAGGTGGACGGTGACGACCCGGTCCTCGCCGGGGGGGATCTCCTCGAACGTCGCGGAGACCGCGATCTTTGGTTTCTCGCACTGGAACGAGACGTCGCCGGCGGCGCCTTTGAACCCGATGTTCCGGACACGGAACTCGAGTGTCCCGGCCTTGTCGGCTTCCAGCGGCCCGGGGTTCACGTCCACCTCGACCAGCGCCAGGTCCGCGCCGTCCTCCGCGAGCGGCACGGCCTGCGCCGACGCGGGGGTGAGCCGGCGCGCGGGGTAGGTCCAGACCATGTTGGCGGCCTCCATCGGCCCGCCGCAGAGCGTCACCAGCCGCCGCAGTTCCTCCCCGTTCGCCGTCGGGAACTTCATCCGCAGCAGCGCCGCGCACCCGGCCGCGCGCGCGCAGACGACCGAGCTCCCCTCCAGCTGTCCCCGCCCTCCCCCCGGCGCCAGCACCGCCGAGAACCCGTCCCCGATCACCTCCGTCTTCCCGGAGATGTTCGCCCGCGACGCCGGATATTCGACCATCACGCTGTCGTCCTTCCCCGGCACCCGGGTCAGGAGGGGCTCCGACACGGTGCACGAGATCGCCCAGGGGTGCATCGCGGGCCAGAAGTCCATCGCGCCCTCCCCGACCCCCGCGGCGGCCACGACGATCACCCCCTCCCGCCTCGCGCGCTCCAGCGCTTCGTCCAGCGCCTTGCTGCTTTTCGGCGCCCCCATCGCGATGCAGATGACGTGCGCGCCGGCGTCGAGCGCCTTCTCGATGCCTTTGGCGAGGTATACGGGAAGCGTCTCCCTGTCCGCGCCGGGGGTGACCTTGACCGGGAGGATCCTGGCGCCGGGGGCGACGCCGCGTGTCCCCGGCTCGTCGTCCCGGCTCGCGATGAGGCCGGCCACCGCCGTGCCGTGTCCGACGCGGTCGTCCGTCGGCTGGTCCACCTCGGCGACATTGATCCCGGGGAGGCAGTTCTCCCGGAGCGCCGGGTGTCGGGGATCCACTCCTGTGTCGAGCACCGCCACGATCGCCCCGCCTTCCATCCCTGCGGGACGATCTTCGATCAGCACCGGCGGCGCCGGCGTCCGCATTTCGGACGCCACGGCCAGCAGTGCTCCCACCAGCGCCAGCACGCCCATGGCAGTTCCAATGACCCGCAGCATGCATTCCTCCCTCGTGAACACGACCATCGGCACTACCCTGTCCCGAAATCTAAGGATCCCCCCTTCTCGCCCGCAAGCCTTTCTCGTCCCCGCCCTTTCCCTTTTCCCTTTGCCCTTTTCTTTTTTCGGTAAATTTTACAAAATATTCTTGCGCCCTATTCTTAACATTATTTCATGAAAAATATCTGGATGGTTCAACTCATTACAATTTTTGTGT
>JABWAY010000273.1 GCA_013360825.1 Candidatus Brocadiia bacterium
GGCCCACTGGACCGCGGTCGCCACCGCGCCCGCCGCGCCGAGCACCCCCATGACCGCCACGAACCAGCCCGGCGGGTCGGCCAGAATGTCCCCGCGGAGAATCAGCACCACCCATCCCGCCCCGTGCGCCACGACCGCCGCCGCCGTCCCCCGCCCGAACGGCGAGTCCCAGGCGATCCCCGCCAGCCGCAGTACCCTCAAGTGCGCCACGACCAGCGAGGGGACCGCCGTCGCCCACCAGAGCCGCCAGAGAAGCGCTTCCTGCTTCCAGTCCGTCCAGACCAGCAGCAGGAACGCCGCCTGCGACGCGACGATGAACCCCAGCCCGAGCGGGCCGAGCCCGCGCCGCGGGGCCGGGGTGCGGAGATACGCCGCCGCGAGCCCCCCGCCGACCGCCAGGCCGGTCGCGGTCAGCATCGCCTGCGCGAGAAACGGGGGAAACGTCCCCCCGAGCACACCGACGGCGAACAGGACCGCCGCGAGCAGCGCCGCGACGCAGGCCGAGCGGAACACGACGGGGGCGAGGGCGGGATTCACGGCGGAAACTCTACCGCGCACCTGCCTCCCAGGCACGGATCACCGCCGGTCCTTCCCCTCCGCAAAGACCCCCTCGAACACGCCGGTCAGGTCGAACTCGAACCCGCCCGACCCCTGCGGCCCCTTGCGCGGATACCGCCCCTCGAACACCCCGCGAAGCGACGCGGGAACGGCCGCGTTTCCACGGAACTCCACGACGACCTGCAGCTCCCCCGAGAACGAAAACCCGCCGCCGCCGGAGTCCGTCAGCGTCACGCGGCCGCGGAGAAGCGCGAACCGGGACTCCCCCGCCGAGCCCGCCGGCTCCAGCGTCAGCGTCCCCGTCGCGCCGGTGATCTCGTAGACCTTCTTCGTGTCCGGATCCGTGCGCTCCATCACCCCGCCCGGGAACATCTTCGAAAGCCACGGAAGGCAGGCAGCGGCATCCACCGTCCCCGCCTTCGCCGGACGCGCCAGCGGCTTCCACGCATCGGCGCCCATCGCAACCAGCTCCACGACGGGCGCGTTGTACGCCGGCATCCCCGGGTCGTCGAGCCGCGTGAAAACCCGGACGCCGGAGTCCGCGCCGTCCGGAAGTCCCGGAAGGACCACGGGCCGCGCCTCACCGGCCGCGCCGAGTCCGAGTGACCGGCGCGCTTCCCCAAGACTGTCCTTCCAGTGGCGCACCAGCGCATCCCCCTGCATCCCTCCCCCACGCCCCCCCGCGGGCCTCGGCGCCATCGCATTCCACCAGCTCACCAGCTTCCCCGCGGCATCCAGCACGCACGCGTCCACATTCGACCCCGGACCCACCCCGGGACGGCGCTTCGCCTCCCACACCTCGTTCACCACCGCCGGAATCCCCGCGTCCCCCGTGTGCCCATGCCACGACACCACCACGAACTCCTTCAGCATCGCGGCGACCGCCGCGTCGGCGAGGGCGAGCCCCCGCGCCTGCGTCGCCGTCGCTCAGCAGTGCCCCGTGATCATGTCCCCATACTTCGCGTGAATCACGATCAGCAGCACCGGACGCTTCTCCTTCGCCGCCCGCCGCGTCGCTTCCGCCAGATCCTCCGCCCAGTCCAGCCGGTACATCGCGAGGTCCGCATCGGAAGGGCGGAGTTGTTCAAAGCGATCGAGCGTCTTCTTCGCGGCCGGGGACTGGGCGGCGGCGGGGAGCGTGAAGAGGAGCATCAGAACGGAGAGGGTGCGCGTCATGGGGCCTCGGCGGTGGGGGTGTCCGCAGGAACGGCGCGGGGAGGGGGATATTGTGCCTCATTCCCCCGGGCGCTACGGATCGCCCGCAACCACGGAACGGGTCACCGCGAGGGCGACAAAGAGTACGAGAAGCAGCCCCGCAACGATCCACCCGCCACGCCGGGACCGCTCCCGGCGGACGCGGCACCCTCCTCCGAGGCAATGCCGCCGCGCGCTCACCGCCCGGTACGCCGCCTGCGCCGCCGCCGCGAGCGGCGGAACACGGGTCGCCGCCCAGAACGGCCACGCCCACCAGATTCCCCGGGCGACCTGCGCGATCGCCTCCGCCCCGGAGTACACCTCGCCCCCCGCGGTCACGAGGACGATCTCCTCCGGGATTTCTGCGGGATTGAATCCGGCGGCGTCGGCGACGCGGGCGGACTGAAGCGGCGCGAAGTCGTAGCCGCGGGGGGCGAGGAACGGGAAGAGTTTCCGGGCGGTGGAGGTGCAGAAGGTGCAGGAGGCGTCGTATCCGATGGTCCCCTCGCGCGGCGCGCGGGAGGCGTGATCGGAGAGAAACCAGGCGCTGCGGGATCTTGTGCCAGACATATCAGTCCTTTCTGTAGCTACAGAAGCTACACCCTAAAAAGGGGGACCTACGACACCACCCCCAGGAGCCGCTGAATCTTGCTGCCGTACTTCACCGCACGCTTCAACGCCGCCGGACTCAGCTTCATCACCTCCTCGTACCCGAGCATCGCCGTCTCGAAAAACTCCAGCATGTGCATCAGCTTCTCCGACGTCCCCACCTCCGACTCCTTCTTCGCCTGCGTCGCCGCTTCCCGCAGAAGCGCCAGCGTGGGGTCGATCTCGCGCCGCTTTCTCTCCTGCAGCACGAGCTTGAACATCGCCCAGACGTCGGAGAGGGTTTCGAAGTGATCCCGCCGGTCTCCGAGGACGTGCACGACCTTGACGAGGCCCCAGGCCTGGAGTTCGCGGAGGGAGGTGGAGACGTTGGAGCGGGCGACGGAGAGGGTGGTGGCGATTTCGTCGGCGGGGACCGGGGTGCCGCGGATGAAGAGGAGGGCGTGGATCTGTGCGACGGTGCGGTTGATCCCCCAGCGGGTTCCCATTTCGCCCCAGTGGAGGATGAACTTCTGTTGAGTGGGAGTGAGGGTCATGTCGTCCTTTCGGTTGTTTCTGTCTATACAGAACATATCGCACGATCGGCGGCCTGTCAACACGCCACCCCCCGATTTTCCACGAACCCTTCCGCCCCCGCACACGATCAAGTCTCGACCGGCGCCACGGGACTGTAGGTCAAGAGCAGACCCCCCGGATGTGGCCCGGGCAATGTCGGTGCGATTCCGACCGGTCCCTTCCAGAGGAACGCTCATGCCCTCCCCACAGCGACTCCCAGGGGTCTTTGACAACCGGCGGATTTCCCCGAACCGGCCTCCGGCCGCGCGCGCTTCCCGTGTCCCCCGCCGCACCGGAGGCCGGGTTCGCACGTCCTGGTAGCTCAACCAGAAGAGTTCCAGCCTCCGAAGCTGAGGGTTGCAGGTGCGAGTCCTGCCCAGGACATCGGGTCCGCGGCGCCGCGGGCCTTCCCAGCGGGATGGATCAGGAGCCGATCAGCGGTCTCATAAGCCGCACAGGTGGGTGCGACTCCCACTCCCGCTTTCCGCGCGTGTGCCGGAGAGGTCAAACGGTCCGGCCTGCAAAGCCGGAATTCGGTGGTTCGAATCCACCCGCGCGCTCTGGGGGTGTCGTCCAGCGGCCAGGACACCGCCTTGTCACGGCGGAGATCGCGGGTTCGAATCCCGCCACCCTCGTGGAGAGAGAAAATGAAGGGCGTCGGCGTCCGGACCTCGCGCCCTGCGGGCGCTTCGTCCCGGCCGCTCGCCGCCCCTCATTTTCTCTCTCCACGAGAAGGGTCGCGGCGGGCCGGCCTGCGGCCGGCCCTTGCGACCGGAGGATCGCCTGAGGGGTGTGGGCTAACCGGTAAGTCACCTCCCTGTTAAGGAGGTCGATCCAGGTTCGAATCCTGGCGCCCCTGTCCGAAGGCCTTCCCGCGCTCCGACCGCGCCAGTCCGTCTGCGAAATGGCGCGCAGGCGGGCGGAGGCGCGTGAGCGGGGCGAGCGCCCGGGGGGACGCGAGGTCCGCGAACCGCCGGAGCCCGCCTGCGTGCTATTTCGGGAGTGTGGCCAAACGGGAAGGCGCCTGCCCCGCAAGCAGGAGATTGAGGGTTCAACTCCCTCCACTTCCATTCGAAGGAGCGTCGTCCAACAGCAGGACCCCGGCCTCCAACTCCGGCGATGGGGGTGCAACTCCCTCCGCTCCTGTCCCAGGGGACTGGGGTAACGGTAGCCCTCGAGTCTCTGAAACTCGCCGTGCTGGTTCGAATCCAGCGTCCCCTGTCCGGGCCGTCGCTCAACGGCCGAGCACCTGTTTCTTAAACAGGCTCATGCGGGTTCAAGTCCCGCCGGCCCGATTTCGCGGAGGCGGCGGCTCCGGCGGTTCGCGGACCTCGCGGCCTCCGGCCGCTCGCCCCGCTCACGCGCCTCCTCCGCCGCCTCCGCGAAATCGAGGGGCGAGGCCACGGACTCACGACATCCGGGCTGCCGCAGCAACCCTCCGCGAATTCGGGGCGGGGCGTTCGAAGGCGAGCGAGCGGCGCGAGCGCCCGAAGGGCGCGAAGCCCGCAAGCCGTCGCCCCGCGGCCTTTCCGCGAATTCGGGGCGGGGGGTGCGGAGGCGAGCGAGCGGGGCGAAGCGCCCGAAGGGCGCGAGGTCCGCGAGCCGCCGCAGCACCCCCCGCCCCGAATTCGGTGGTGTCGCCTACCGGTGTGGGCGCCTGGCTGAAACCCAGGAGGTGAAGGTTCGATTCCTTCCACCACCGTCCTCCCGCAGGCAGGGTGAAGCCCCCGAAAGGCTCAGGCCCCCGAGCCACCGCGGCACCCCCGCCTCGAATGCGCGGTCGTGGCCCAACGGATGGGCGCCACGTTGCCAGCGTGGATCACGCGGGTTCGATTCCCGCCGACCGCTTCTCCAAGCCCTCAGGATGTGGTGGAGCCTGGTAACACGCTTCGTTCGGGACGAAGAAACCGCAGGTTCAAATCCTGCCATCCTGATCCCCGCCCATAGCTCAACGGCAGAGCTCTCCCCCGATAAGGGAGCGATGCAGGTTCAATTCCTGAGGGGCGGATCCGCGCTCCTGCAGCTCGACCGGCCGAGCACCCGTTTCGTAAACGGGAGGTTGTGGGTTCGAAACCCACCGGGAGCTTGCGCCCGCCCCCGTAGCCCAATTGGCAGAGGCCCATGATTGAGGGTCATGGATGTGCAGGTTCGAGTCCTGCCGGGGGCACTCTGGATGAGTTACGAACTATCGAGCTTCGCAAGCGGGAACCGATGCATCTGCCGTCGCTGGCTTCAGTTAGCTGAACCGGGGGCCTTCGCCATCTCGGCAAAAGTTCGTATTCGTATCCAGTCGGGTCACCAGTCTGTATGAAGTCCGAACTTTGAGCCGTAAGGGCGCGCAGATTCGTCGTTCGGCTGAATGAGCACCCGGATCGATCATCCGCGGGCTCGGAAGGCCTGCCAGGCGCCCCGACGGGCTCTCGGTTTTCCCACGCAGTCCACGAGGGACGCGCATATTCTTCGGGCATGAGAAACCACCGTCGACGTGAGCTTCGTTCCTGCCTGGCCGGCGATTCCCAGAGCTCGCAGAGCCGGGATGAACGCTTCACCAGGTATGAGGAGTTGGAGCCGGAGGAGCGACTGCGCCGGGTTGCGATGCTCCTCCTGACCTACTTTCCGCACATTTCCCTCACGATATCTCGGCGAGCAGTTGGTCCGTTTTTCGGAGAGAGAGGGTCTCCATCGCCCGGACTGCCTTGCGCAGT
>JABWAY010000011.1 GCA_013360825.1 Candidatus Brocadiia bacterium
CTCCCTCCGCCGGTGGGCGGACGCCGGCACACTGGCGACCACACTGGCGTCGCTCCGGGACGATCCCTCGTGGCAGGTCCACGCCGCCCGGCTCAGCCCCTCGCTCGCATCCCTCCGCGAGCACCAGGCGCGGGTCGCCGCAGGGCGCGTCGTCGACCTCGCCGGCGGCGGAGACCGCTCCGTCTGGGAGTTCGACGACCCCGCCGAACTCGAGGACTTCGACCGATCCATCATCCCCACCTTCAGCGCGCGGCTGGACCGGGGAAAAGCCATCGGCTCCGGGACACTCACTCCCAAAGGCCTGTCGTTCTCCGACGGACGGATCCGCCTCCTGATTCACGTCCGCGAAATCGAGCGCCCGTTCCGGAAGGACGACAAGAAGGGCGAGCGGCCGGGGCCGGGCGTCTTCCGCGGCGGCATCGACGGCCCCCCCGGCTTCGCCCTCCTGCTCAGGGCCCAGGACTCCCGGGAGTGCTACGCGGCCTACCTGGAACCCGGAGAAGGGGACGGCGCCCGGGTCACGATCGCCTACATCCCGCCCTACAAGGACGACCCGAACCCGGCCGTGCTCCAGAGCATCGCCATCACTCCCCCGGACAAGGCCGACCTCGACCTGTCGTTCTCGTGCATCGGGGACCGCCTGACGCTCATCGTGAACGGGACCGTCCTGCTGGAGGCCACCGACACCCGACTGACCGCCTCCGGCCGGACCGCGGTCTTCGCCCGCGGCGTCAAGGCCTCCATCGAGCGACTTGAGGTCGAGGCTCTCCGATAGTCCCCGGACGTCCCCCGTAAGGAATTCGAGATGCGCGTCGGATTCGTCCAGTTTGCCCCGGAACTCGGCCGCTCCCAGCCCAACCTCGAGCGTGCGGAGGCGCTGGCGCCGCGGGCCGACCTGCTCGTGCTCCCGGAACTGGCCGCGAGCGGCTACAACTTCGAGTCCACCGCCCAGGCGCGGTCCCTCTCCGAGCCGGCCGACGGCCCGACCCTCGCGGCCTGCCGACGCATCGCGCGGAAGACGGGCGCGGCGGCCGTCGTCGCGGGGTTCGCGGAGCGCGACGGCGACCGCCTCTACAACTCGGCCCTCCTCGCGGATGCCGGCGGCCTCCTCGGGGTCTACCGCAAGACCCATGTCTTCGAGTCCGAGAAGGACCACTTCCTCCCCGGCGACACCGGATTCCGCGTCTGGGACGTCGCGGGCGTCCGCGTCGGCGTGATGGTCTGCTTCGACTGGTTCTTCCCCGAGGCCGCGCGGACGCTCGCCCTGCGCGGCGCGGAGATCATCGCCCACCCGTCGAACCTCGTCCTCCCCTGGTGCCCCGATTCGATGCCCGTCCGCTCCCTGGAGAACGCGGTCTTCGCCGTCACCTGCAACCGCTGGGGCGAGGAACGCGGGCTGAAGTTCATCGGCCGGTCGCAGGTCACCGCTCCGGACGGACAGATCCTCGTTCGCGCTCCCGACGGCGCCGACGCCGCCGAGACGGTCGAGATCGACCCCGCCCGGGCCCGCGTCAAGACCATCGCGAAACGGAACGACCGCTTCGGGGACCGCCGCCCGGAACACTACGCGCGATGACCCTCCGCCCCCTCATCCCCCTGCTCGCCGCGATGCCCCTCCTCTTCGCAGATCCCCCGACGGACACCGACGATCCCCTCCTCGCCGGCTGCGAGGCCGCCGCGGCGTATTCCCGCGCACACGGCGGCCACGCATTCCTGGTCAGGCGCGCCGGCGAGGTCGTCTTCGAACGCTACTTCGAAGGCTGGACCGCCGACCGACCCCACTTTCTCGCGAGCGGCACAAAGAGTTTCTCGGGTGCCCTGGCCGCAGCGGCAGTCGAGGATGGCCTGATCCGCTGGGATGAACGTCTCAGCGACACCATTTCGGAGTGGAAAGACGACCCGCGAAAATCCCGGATCACCGTGCGCCAGCTGCTGAGCCTGACCGGCGGGCTGGACCCAGGGAAAATCGCGCGCGTTCCCACGGGCGCCGAGGCGATCGGCGCAGAGGCGCTCCACGACCCCGGCACCGTCTTCGCCTACGGACCCGTCCCGTTCCAGGCGTTCGGCGAATTCATGACCCGCAAGCTGCTCCCGCGGAAGGAAACCCCGCTCGGCTACCTGCGCAGAAGGATCTTTCATCCGATCGGCCTTGTCACGGGGGACTGGAACCACGACGCGGACGGAAACGCGCAGCTCCCGTCCGGCGCGTCCGTGACGGCGCGCGACTGGTCCCGGTTCGGGGAACTCATCCTGAACCGGGGGAAATCCGGAAAACGGCAGGTCGTCGCGTGGGATGCCCTGTCGGAATGCTTCCGGCCGGGACAGGTCAATCCCGACTACGGCCTGACCTTCTGGCTCGGCGTGGAATCGAAACGGGGCGGCTCGCAGACGCCGCTGCCGGAAGGATTCTGCATGGCGGCCGGCGCCGGGAACCAGCGCCTCTACATCCTCCCCTCCCACGGCCTGGTCGTGGTCCATTTCGCCCGCCTGTCCCTGCGGTTCGACGACCGCGAGCTTCTCCGCCTCCTCCTCGAGAACCTGCCCGCGCCGGCGACACCCCGGCCGCCTCGCTGACCGGAGACCGCGGAAGAGCGCCGCGCCGGTCGGGACTCCGGCCCCCCCTCAGCTCCCCTGGCCCGCTCCCGCCGCCTCCTCCGAATGCTTCGTTCCGTCGTACCCGTACACCTTCCGCTCCCCTTCCACCAGCGTCGCGATGTGCGCCGGCCGCTTCCAGATCCGGAACAGGTTCCGCAGCGTCTCGCGCCCCTCCTTCAGGTCGAGGTCGAGCCCGGCATGCTGGTGCTCGAGCAGCAGCTCCCCCCGGTTCCGATAGTTCCCGTCCGTCACGCGGATGATCGGGTGGCCCATGTTCGTGAGGCGGAAGAGCAGGGTCTCCTTGATCTTGTCGTACTCGCGCTCGTGAATCTCCGACCGCCCCGACTGCGGGTTGTGGCGGTAGGTGAACATCTTCTGCTCCTTGCAGAAGTCTTCCGTCAGGAACTCGTCGATGAACGTCAGATCGTTGTGGATGGCCCGGATCTCGAAAATCTTCTTCCGCCCGAGCCCCAGCTTCAGGTCCCAGTTGCGCCGGCGCTCCACGTCGTCGCACCGCTCCCACTCCGGGCCGAAACGCCCCCGGTTCCAGCGGTCCTCGATGTCCCGGAACAGCTCGATCCCGAGCTTGTAGGGATTGATCACCCCCGGCCTCGTCCCCAGCGTCCCCGCGTGATGCTCCGCATACTCGATCACCTCGGACGGTTCCAGCACCTTCTCCGTCATGATCCTGGAGTGCCAGTACGAGGCCCACCCCTCGTTCATGATCTTCGTCAGCGCCTGCGGGGCGAAGTAGTACGCCTCGTCCCGCACGATCGAGAGGACGTCGCGCTGCCAGTTGTCCAGCGGGGCGTTCTCCAGCAGGAACAGCAGCACGTCCTTCTCCGGCTCCTCCGGCAGCCGCCGCTTCCGGGCAAGCTCCCCCTCGATCTTCTTCTTCTGCTGCTCCAGGAAGGACCGCGGGTTTACGAAGCGGTCCATGTAGTCCTTGGACTGGAACTTGCGGACCGTCGCCTCGCGCTCCTGAACCTCCACCGGCGTGTCGATACGCCGTTTCCGCGGGGCATAGACGCTGTGATAGTCGATCAGGTTCTCGACCGACAGACAGGCGTCCAGGAAGTCCTCGACCGGCCCTTCCCCGAATTTCTCCACGTACCGCCTCAGCCGCGTCCCGTGATTCGCCATCTGGTCCAGCATCTTCCGGTTCGTCTTCGAGAACCAGGCGTTGTGCTTGAAGAAGTCGGAGTGCCCGTAGACGTGCGCGATGACCAGCTTCTGGTCCACCAGCGAATTCGATTTCATCAGGTACGCCGTGCACGGGTCGTTGTTGATCACCAGCTCGTAGATCTTCTGCAGCCCGAACGAGTACCCCTTCTCCAGCTCCTCATAGTGCATCCCGAAACGCCAGTGCGGGTACCGCGTGGGGAACCCGCCGTACGCCGCGACCTCGTTGAGCTCGTCATGCTTGATCAGCTCGAACGTCGTGTCGAACGGATCCAGCCCGTACGACAGCGCGTGCCCGCGGATGGTCGAAGCCAGCCGCGCGATCTCCGCGTGGATCTGCGACACGCCGCCTTTCATCGCGCGCGTCGTCATCGCCCCTTCCCCAGAAAGTCCCGGATCGACCCGTAGATCCCCTCCCGGTCCCGGATCTCGCTCGTGATGATCCGCGGATCGTCCCCGAAATGCTCGTCCAGGTCCTTCTTGAACTGCCCCGAGCCGTAGGCGCTCTTGACCTGCCCGTAGCAGAACACGTTCGAAGCCCGGAAGATGTTCTGCTCGAGCAGCTCGAGACAGCGCCGCGTGTCCTCGCTCCCCCAGTTGTCGCCGTCCGAAAAATGAAACGGGTAGATGTTCCACTCCTCCGGCGGATAGTCGCGCTCGATGATCTCCCGGCAGAGCTGCAGCGCGCTCGAGATCTTCGTCCCGCCGCTCTCCTTCACATGATAGAAGGTGTGCTGGTCCACCTCCCGCGCGACGGCGTCATGCACGATGTAGCGGCAGTCCACCTTCCGGTACTGGCTGCGCAGCCAGGTGTCGATCCAGAACGCCTCGAGCCGCACGATCTCCTTCTGCTCGTCCCCCATCGACCCGGAGACGTCCATCATGTAAATGATCACCGCGTTGTTCTGCGGAATCTCCCGGACCTTCCACGTCCGGTACCGCTTGTCCTCCCGGAACGGCACCACCACCGGGTTCTTCTCGTCGTAAATCCCCATCGCGATCGAACGCTTCAGCGCCTCGCGATAGGTGCGCTTGAAATGTCGCAGCGACTCGGGCCCGGAGCGGGCGATCCCCGTGTAGCGCTCCTTGTCCGCCTGGATCTGCCGGGTCCCCCGGGGCTTGATCAGCGGCAGCTCGAGCTCCTCGCCCAGGATCTTCGCCAGCTCGGCCAGCGGGACGTCGACCTCGAGCAGGTGCTCCCCGGGGGTGTCGCCCGCCCCGGGGTCCGTGCCCGGCTGCCCCTCGTCCAGCGGATCCCCGGGCTCCCCGGGCCCCTGCCCGACGCCCTGGCCGTCGTTCTTGCCGTACCGGAAATGAGGAAGCTGAATCTGCGGAATCGGGATCGAGACATAGTCCTTCCCCACCTTCCCGATCAGCTCGCCCCGGGAGATGTACTTCTTCAGCTCCTTCCGGATCCGCCCGCGAACGATCGAGCGGAACCGCGAGTAGTCCTTCTCGATCTTCTTGACCATGGCACCTCGCCTCCAGGTTCCGGGCACCGCCCCGCATCCCGCCCGGGGCCCCGCACGTCCCCGCCACGGCCCCGCCGCCCGATCAGTCCTTCGCCGACCCGCGCGCGAAGATGCTCGCCACGAAACTCAGCACGTCGCTCGCGCAGATGTTGCAGTACCCGTAGGACTTGATCAGCCGCCCCCGCACCACGTCGATCTTCTCCTGCGTCTCCTTGTCGATCACGTTCGAGATCAGGCTCGTCAGCTTGATCGTGTCCTTCTGGTCCTCAAACAGCTTCAACTCCAGCGCCTTCTGCAGCCGCTCGTTCGACCGGTAGTCGAACTTCTTCCCCTCAATCGCCAGCGCGCCGATGTAGTTCATGATCTCCCGGCGGAAGTCGTCCTTCCGGCTCTCCAGGATGTCGATCTTCTCCTCGATCGAACGCATCAGCCGCTCGTCCGGCTCCTCGTCCTGCCCCGTGTACCGGTTCTTCACCCGCTCCTTCTGCGTGTACGCCTTCACGTTGTCGATGTAGTTCGCGAACAGCCGGCTGATCGCATCCTCGTCCGCCACGATCGCCCGCTGCACCTCGTTCTTCACGATGTCCTCGTACTCCTCCTTCGCCACCGCGAGCATCTCCTTGAAGCGCTTCTTCTGCTCGTCGCTCGTGATCAGGGAGTGGTGCGCCAGCCCGCCCTCCAGCTCGTTCAGCACCATGAACGGATTCACACAGCCGCCGTCCTCGACCTGCACCAGGGCGTTGGAGACCTTGTCCTGGATGTACCGCGGCGAAATCCCCTCCATCCCCTCCCGCTCGGCCTCCTCCATCAGTTCGCGGATGTTGTCCTCCGTGAAACCGGGAAGAGTCTTCCCGTTGTAGAGCTTGAGTTTCTGGAGAAGCGTGAGGTTCGCCTTCCGCGGCTCCTCGAGCCGCGTCAGCACGGCCCACATGGCGCAGATCTCGAGCGTGTGCGGTGCGATGTGCTTTCCGCGCACCTTCCCGGCGTGGTAGTCGCGCTCATAGATCCGGATCTCGTGGTCCAGCCGCAGGTTGTAGGGGATGTCGATCTTCAGCGTCCGGTCCCGGAACGCCTCCATCAGCTCGTTGTTCTGCAGCCGGCGGTACTCGGGCTCGTTCGTGTGCCCGATGATCACCTCGTCGATGTCCGTCTGGGCGAACTTCTTCGGCTTGATCACATGCTCCTGCGAGGCGCCCAGCAGGTCGTAGAGGAACGCCACATCGAGCTTCAGCACCTCGATGAACTCGATCATCCCCCGGTTCGCGACGTTGAACTCCCCGTCGAAGTTGAACGCGCGGGGGTCGGAGTCGGACCCGTAGACCGCGATCTTCCGGTAGTTGATGTCGCCCGTGAGCTCCGTCGAATCCTGGTTCTTCTCGTCCTTCGGCTGGAACGTCCCGATCCCCATCCGGTCCTTCTCCGACAGCACCATCCGCCGGACCTTCACGTGGCCGAGCACCCGCCGCCAGTCCCCCCGGTATTTCGCCATCGTGTCGTTGAACGTCCTGCGGCAGGAAGGACAGAGGTCGCCGTCCACCGCGAGCGGATACGCCCCCGCCCCCATCGTCGCGTTCAGGTCCTTCAGCATCGCCTCGCGCACTTCCGGCGGCAGCAGCCGCAGCGGCTCCTCGTGCATCGGGCACGGCGCGAACCCGCCCGGCGCGTCCCCGTCCTCCCACGAGAAGGTGTACAGCGCCCCCTCCTTCGTCTTCGAATAGGCCTCCAGCCCCCGCTTCAGCATCCGCGCGATCGTGCTCTTGGATGATCCGACCGGCCCGTGCAGCAGCAGAATCCGCCGCTCCGCCCCGTAGCCGTACGCCCCCGACTTCACCGCATGCACGAGGTCCATCAGCGACCGCTCCAGCCCGAAAATCCCGTCCCGGCCGTTCCCCGTGGGGTCCTTGAAGAAGTTGTAGCGGACCAGGTTTTCCCGGTGCTCCTGGAAGGTCTCGTACCCGTACGACAGGATCATGTCGTAGATCCGCTGGTACGCGTTCCGGATCAGCCGCGGGTTTTCAACCACCATGGCGAGGTACTGCTCGAACGACCCCTCCCAGTGCAACTCCTCGTACGTCTGGCCGCCGATCGTGCGGTCCATCATCTCAAGGTACTGGCCGACACGCTCGCCGGAGCTGGGCTTCCTGCTCTCGTCGCGGGTTCGGGGGGGAGTGGCCATGCCGGCTCCTTTCAGCGGAGGAAGGGGAACGCCCTCTATTCTATTCCGACGCGGCGCGAAAGCGCGGGGAATCGGCGCGCGCGCCCGGATTGCCGGGCGGCGCCGACGAAATCAAAACCGGGAGGGAGCCGTCCGCCTCCCCCGGACAATCCCTACCTCACCTCGAAGATCAGTTCCTCGGTCCACGCCCTGCCGTCCACCGCACCCGTCAGTTTCACGCGATAGGTCCCGGCCGGCGCCCCCGCCGCGGCGTCCTTTCCGAGCAGCCGGATCTGACGCTCCTTCCCCCCCGGTATCCCCGTCTTCCCCTCGACCCTCGCATCGGAGTCCCCGGGCCCGTCCACCTCCGCCGATTTCACATAAATCGCCCGCCCCGCCCGGAACGTGAGAACCAGCACCTCGCGAGACAGCTTGTTCATCCCCTCGCCGTCCTCGATCGTCTCCCGCCGCGAACCGGTCACCGCGACATGCCCGCGCTGGGCCCCGCCCGCAATCAACCGCGCCCCCCCGGGCTTCGGCAACGGCGCCGAGGCCTGCTGCTCCGCCCCCTCGTAGAGCCCCATCGCCCGCGGCATCCACGACTCCATGTTCTCGATCCGCGTCTCATGACTCGGATGCGTGGACAGAAACTCCGGCGGCCCCCCGCCCCCCAGCTCCCCCATCCGCTTCCAGACCTCCACCCCGGCCCGCGGGTCGTACCCCGCGCGCGCCGCCAGGTACAACCCCATCTCGTCCGCCTCCGTCTCGTGCGCCCGGCTGAACGGCATCAGCACCCCCGCGCCCACCACCAGCCCGAACGCGGTCGCCACGGCGTCCTTCGTCTGCCGGCTCTCGTTCCCCAGCGCCGCCTCGAGAATCCCCTGCCCGACCGACGCCACCATCCCCTGCGAAACCCGCTCGTTCCCGTGCCGGAGCACCGCGTGCATGATCTCGTGGCCCAGCACCACCGCCAGCCCGTTCTCATCCTGGCAGACCGGGAAGATCCCCGTGTAGACCGCGATCTTCCCGCCGGGGAGACACCACGCATTCACCGTCCCGGGATCGTCGATCGTCTGGAACTCCCACTGGAACCCCGGCGCCGGAACACCGTCCCACCCCTGCTCCATCACCGCCGCCAGCCGGCGCGCCACCCGCTCCACCGGACCGCAGAACGCCCCGTCCTCCGTCAGCCGCTTCTCCTGCGCCAGCTGCTCCTGGTACGCCTGCTCCCCCAGCTCCAGCTCCTGCGCACTCGACAGCAGCATCAGCTGGCTCCGCCCGGTGTAAGGATTCGAAGCGCAGGAGACGACGAACGAGGCGATCGCCAGAATCAGCGCGATCGGCGTGAAACGGTGGATCAGTCGCATCGGTCATCCTCCTCTGTTGTGGCCCGCCCTTCCCGGCCCCGGCTCCGCGCCGCGGCACGCCCGGAATCTCCGCCTAGATCCTCGCCCTCGAGACCTTCGGACTCGACCACCGCTTCTTCGCCGCATGCCGGATCGCATCCGCGAGGATCGGCAGCGCCAGGTCGACGTCCTTCGTCGTGCACATCAGCGGCGGGCAGAACCGGATCGTGCTCTCCCCGCACCCGATGATCAGGAGCCCATGATAAAAGGCGCTGTCGACGATGGCATCCCGGGCCTGCGGGAACGGCTCGCGCGTCTCGTGATTCTTGACGATCTCCATCCCGATCATGAGCCCGCGCCCGCGGACGTCCCCGACGATGTCGAACTGAAGCGCGAACTGATGGAGCCGGTTGCGCAGGTACGCGCCGACCTTCGCGGCGTTCTGCATCAACCCTCCCTCGATCAGCGAAATCGTCTTGAGCGCCGCCGCGCAGGCGATCGGATTCCCGCCGAACGTGTTGGCGTGAGCCCCCGCCTTCCACGTGTGCAGCGACTCCCGCGCGACCATCGCCCCCATCGGCATCCCGCTCGCAATCCCCTTCGCCATGCACACGATGTCCGGCTCCACCCCCGTGTGCTCGATCGCGAACATCTTCCCCGTCCGCCCGAGCCCGCTCTGAATCTCGTCCACCACCAGCAGGATCCCGTGCCGGTCCAGCATCCGCTTCAGCGCCGGCCAGAAATCGTCCGGCGGCACGATGTACCCGCCCTCCCCCTGGATCGGCTCCACGAAACACGCCGCGACCTCCTCCGGCGGGACGCTCTTGTGGAAAATCACGTCCTCGATGAAACGGACGCACTCCGTCCCCGTCGTGCGAGCCGTCCCGCAGGGCGGCCGGTAGGGATTCGGGTACGGCACGTGCGTGACCTCGGGGACCAGCGGCGCGAAACCCGAACGCTGGATCGGCTTCGACGCGGACAGCGAGAGCGCCCCCATCGTCCGCCCGTGAAACCCGCCCAGGAACGCCAGCATCCGCGGACGCTTCTTGTACCACCGGGCCAGCTTGAACGCCGCCTCCACCGCCTCCGTCCCGCTGTTCGTGAAGAACACGCGCTTCGGCCCGCTGATCGGCGTGATCTGCGCCAGCTTCGCGGCCAGATCGGCCTGCGGCGCGTAGTAGAAGTCCGTCCCCGCCATGTGGATGAACTTCCGGGCCTGCTCCGTGATCGCCGCCACGATCTCCGGGTGCGAGTGTCCTGTGGAACAGACGGCAACCCCCGCGGTGAAGTCGAGGAACTCGTTGCCGTCCACGTCCCAGACGCGCATGCCGCTGGCGTGATCGACGACGAGCGGGTAGCAGCGGGTGTAGGACGGGGACATGAAGCGTTCGTCGCGCGTGAGGATGGCTTTCCCGCGCGGGCCTGGCAGCTTGAGTTTCCGGACGCTCGGCACGCAGCACCTCCTCGACGGCGGTTACGAGACGGAATTCTATCCCCGGCGGGCTAAGATGTCATTCATGGACGCCCCGGGCGCGAGCCGATGAAGACGATCATGAGGACTCTCAGGAACCTGGCGCTCGGAATCGCCCTGTCGGGTCCGCTCGCGGCCGGCGAGGTCGCCGTCCCTCTTGCCGACGGGTCGGTGCTCCGGGGAGAACGTGTGGACGATCCGGAGGTCGCCGCGCGCGGCATCCGCCTGCGGACCGGAGGGATCACGGTGTTCGTGCCGTGGGAGGAGATCGACCCGGAGGCCCGTGGGATTCTGTCCTCGGGCGGGTCGCCTCCCGTGCCGCTGACCTCCCCGCCCCTCGCCCCCGGTCCCGGGGAGGACATCCCGGACCCTGTCCCCGCCGCGCCGATGCCCTCCCCGCCGCCGGAAACGCTGTCCTGGGAGCCGGGAAAGCCCCCGCCGCTCCCGGAGTGCCTCGACCCGCGCTTCTGACGCCGCAGGGGCCACCCTGGCGCCCCTCCGGATGCCCCCGCCGGCCCGTCAGACCGCGGGCGGGACCTCGATGCCGTAACCCGCGGACAGGATCCGCCTGAGCTCGGCGAAATCCCGGATTTCATGCGCCGCGGCCGTCTTTCCCTCCCCCCGCCCATGCCGCCCGCCCCGACGGACCAGCACGGTCGTCATCCCGATCTCATTGGCGGGATCGATGTCGTGCGTGGGATGGTCCCCCACGTACATCGCCTCCGCGGGGAGCACGCCCATCGCCTCGCAGGCCCGGAGGTACAGCTTCACGTTGGGTTTCGAGATCCCGATCTGGTCGCTGATGAACAGCCCCCCAGGGCTGAGGAACGGAAGCACCCGCAGCCTCAGGAGCTTCTCCGCCTGCTTGATCTCCAGGCCGCTGGTGATGATCCCGCGGATCAGCGACGTGCGCGCGAGCCCGCCCAGAAACTCCATCGCATCGGGCCAGGGCGCCAGGTCGCGCGACTTCGTCTCGTGATACCCCACGACCGCAGCCGCGATCAGGACCGCACGGTTCACCCCCTCCCACGTCGAAGGCGGGATCCTGAGGAGCAGCTTGTCGAAGTGATGCTCGTAGTTGCTCGTGAACTCCGCAATCACCTCCTCGAGCTCGCGGAAGAGATCCTCCGGGGTCATGCGGACACCCTGCGCCACCATCGCGTCGACGGAGGCGCGGCGCGCCCGCGCCGCGAATTCGCTCGTCGAATACAGCGTGTCGTCCAGATCGAAGAACACCGCCTTGAGCGTCTTCACCGGTCCCCCTCCAGCCTCCGCCTCAGGTCCCCGAGATCGAGAAGCCTCCCGGGACACCGTGTCGCATTCCCGTGCGTTTCGCCGTGCCCCACCACCCGATCCGGGGGGATCCCGCACTCGCGGCAAAGCCACCGGCAGAGATCCTCCAGAGCCGCCAGCTGTTCCTCCGACGGCTTCCCCTCGTCGAAATTGCCGACGAGACAGACTCCGATCGCCCGCGCGTTCCATTCCGGCTTGGCATGCGCGCCGTCCTGCTGCCGCATCCAGCGCTCGCCCGCTTCCACACGGCCGTCTTCCGTCAGCGATCCGTTGCCCACGACGAAATGATACCCGAGACCGTCCCATCCCTTCAGACGGTGGGCGCGGTCGAAATGGGACGCGCTTCCCGAGGCGGATGCCGAGTGGTGGATGATGATGTGGGTCCAGGGGCGGATCGGTTCCCCGGGAACCCAGGCGCCGGTGTCCTGTCCGGAGAAGCGCTGCGATCGCCCCGGCATGCCGCCCCCTGCGCGCAGGGCGAGGACTCCGAGCGCGAAGACGGCCTGGGTCAGGCAGAGGGCGGCGACGAGGCGTGTCATGGTCGGGGACGTGGCCCCGACTCCTCTATCGGCCGTCGCCCGGGCACAAAAAAAGGGGCCCCGCGTTTTGCGGGGCCCCCCGGTGGTTCAGGACTGAAAGTCTACCTGCGCCCTGCGCCGAACGCCGTCTTCCTCTCCGTGTCCGCCAGGTCGAGGATTTCGGCACTGATGATCACGATCAGGTTCTGGCGTTCGATCGACTTGCCCTTGCGGGTGAAGAGCCACCCGATGAGGGGGATGTCGCTGAGGAACGGCGTCGAGCTGGAGAGGTCCCGGTCGATGCTGTTCTTGAGGCCGGCGAGGATCAGGTGGCCGCGGTCGGGCATGCGCACCGTAGTCTGGGCCCGCTGGAGGTCGATCGTAGGCAGCTGGATGTACGTGTCGGGCGTCGCGACCGAGTCGGCCGTGGCGTCCGGGGTGATGTCGAACAGGCGCAGGACGCGGAGGCGGGCCACCGTCGGCCTCATCTCCAGCGTGATGTACTTGCGGTCGTTCGAGATGATCGGGCGGACGTCGAGGACCAGTCCGTCCTGCACGATCCCGATGACCGGGTCGTAGGCGCGGGCGTTCTGGGCGATTTCGACGTCGTAGTCCTGGATGTAGGCCTGCTGCTGCGCGACCAGGATGTGGGCACGCTGCCCGTTGAAGGCCGTGACCCTCGGCGCCGTCACGACGGACGCCTTCTGCGTCTTGCGGACCGCGCGGATCACGCTGTTCAGCTCCAGCTCGCGGAGGATCCGGTACTGGAGACCGATGCCGCCCCGGTTCTGCAGGCGCGTCCCCAGCGGGAAGTCCGGGATGTTCGTCACCAGCGGCGCCGTCAGCGGATACACCGTGCGGCCGCGCAGGTCGTACCAGTCGTTGTCCCCGTAGTGCTCACGGGTGAAGATACCGGCTTCTCCCAGGATGCTCGCCCCGATCGCGCCGGGGGTCACCGGACCGGGGTCGGCAAATCCGCCGGCCGCCGTCCCGTCAGAGAAGTCCGCCGCTCCCAGCCCGTTCGCGTTCGACTCCATGTTCCGCCCCTCAAGCCCGCGGAACTCGTGTCCCACGTCCTCGAGGAAGTCGTCGGTGACGGTCAGGAAGCGGGCCTCGATCGAGACCATCGCGCCGGTGAAGCTCCGGAGGTTCGACAGGAACCCGCGGATCTCCTCCTGCACCTTCGGCGTATGAACCACCAGCAGCTGCTGGTTCCCGGTCATTGCGATGGAAACTTCACCCTCGCGCTCCGTCCAGCTCTGCGGGCTGATGTTCTGCTTGATGAGCGTCTCGAGCTGCTCGGCCGACACGACCGACTCCTCCGTGTCCGGAGGCGTGAACATCGTCGTCGGATCCGACCCGGACTCGCCCACCGCCAGCTCAAGGCTCGGTCCCGCGAAGTCCGGGATCTTGCCGAGCAGGTCGCGGACGTCGTGCACCTCGATCACGGGCTTCCCCTCCGCCAGCTGGGGCTGCGTGATCAGGAGCACCCGGTTCTCGAACGTGTACCCGAGGTCGTACTGCTGCAGCAGGAGCCGCAGCACATGCTTCAGCACCAGATCCTTCACCTGGAAGCTGATCTTCTTGTCGGGAATCCCCTCGCGACGGACCTCCGCGGCGATCACGATGTTGATCCGCGCGAACTCCTGGATGAAATCGACGATGTCCGTCAGGGTCGCGTCGTTGAAGTCGAGGTCGATCTTCGTCGTCTCCAGCTTGTTCTTGATCGCCAGGACCTCGTCGTCCTCCTTCACGGACGGCCCCTCGTTCAGCGACAGGTTCCGCGAGCGGTCCACGACCTTCTTCCACTCGGCCTCGTTCGGGAACCGGACCTTCTCCTGCTCCGAGTACGGGATCTCCGCCTCGAACGCATCCTCGCGCATCATCTTCCAGCGCTCACGACGCATTTCGAGGAACCGCTCGTAGGAATGGTTGATCGCCGCCCGCCCTGCATCTTCCTTCAGGTCCCGCGCCGGCCGGAACTTGGGCACCAGCGACAGGATCTCGTCGCACACACGCTCCGACTTCGCGTAACGCTTGTTGTCGAAATGCTCCAGAGCGATCCCCATCAGCTCCTTGATCCGCTCCTTCGTCCGCGCCCGCTCCATCGACTCGCGCTCCTCGGCCTCGCGAAGCGCGCTCTTGCGGCGCGCGTCGTCGAGTTCGAGCTGGCGCAGCTTCTGCTTCTCGCGCGCATCTTTCGCACGGTTCGAGGCTGAGGTCAGCTTGTCGTTCATCCCGATGTCGTACGGCACCCACTTCAGCTTCTGCACGACCAGGTTGAACTCGCGCTCGGCGACCTCGTACTGGCCGCTCGTCATCTCGCGCTCGCCCCGCTGCATGTGGTTCTCGACCTCGATCCGCGTCTGCTCGATCTTGACCTGCAGCTCGCGGCTCACCCACTCGAGGTTGGATCCCCACTCGGCGGGCCGGTGATTCAGCATCCGCGACACCTCGTTGTACAGGTCGCGGATCTTCACGCTTCCGGGATTCAGACGGCGAGCCTGCTCCAGGTCGTCCAGCGCAGCCTGGAACTCGCTCTGCTTCATCTTGTTCTGGGCGGTTTCGTACAGCTTCTCGGCAATGAACGCGTCTTCCTGCTCCTTCACGCTCAGGTTGCGCTCCGCATCGCTCAGCCCTCCGCCTCCGCCGCCGTTCTCCTCACCCGGCGGTGCGACGTCATGCTGACGCCCGGCCTCGCGCGGACCTTCGTTCGCGCCCTTCGGCGACGAACACCCGCAGAAACCGGTAATGATGGCTGATGCAGACAGGAGGGCAACCGACAGGATCCGTGCGGTGGACGAGACCGTCATAAGACCCCTCCAAAGTGGAACTGCGGGGACGACCCCCCAGACGTAAGGGGGTAGTTTTATGGGAATTCGGACGGGAAGTCAAGCGAAGTAGGCCCAAAAACAGAAGCGCCCGGCCTGGGTGGCCGGGCGCCCGTGAGGGGTCTACTTGGCCTTTTCCAGCTCGGCGTCCGCGGCCTTCCGGATTTCCTCGGCCTTCGTCTTATGGACCGAGCTGGGGAACTGGTCGATCAGCATGACCGCGAGCGAGCGGGACTGGTTCGCCCAGGTCTCACGCGCCTTCTTCGCCGCCGGCTCCGCCTTCTGCGCCAGCACGAGAAAGGCCCGGGCCCCGCCGACCAGCGCGCTCTCGTAGGCGCCCGTCGGAGCGGAATCCGGAGGGAAATACAGCGTCACGGTGTTCAGATAGCTGATCGCCGCACGCTTCATCTTGTCAAGGTCGTTCCCCTTCTCCGCCTGCTCGAACAGACAGTCGCCAAGTCCGGCGTAGGCGGCGCCGATGACCGCGCGCTGTGTCTTGAACGACGGATCCTTGGTGATCGACTCGAACGTCCCCTGCGCGACCGCGGGGCTGGACTTCATCTGGCAGCGGGCCTGGCCCAGCTTCGCCATCCCGGCGATGGCGGGCCATTTCCCGGAAGCCTGCCCGGAGACGGCGCCGAATTTCCCGTTCGCCGTCGCGATGTCCCCCGCCGCCTCCAGCACCTCGGCTTCCTTCAGATTCATCATCGCCGAGAACTGCGCGTCCACGTTCATCTCCTTCGCCTGCGCGACGGAGGCCGTGATGGCGTCCGTCGCCCCCTTGCTGTCACCCTTCGACAGGAAGCAGGCCACGCGCGCCTCGCTGGCTTCCTTGAAATACCGGTTCGAGGGAATCTCCTTGAGGAGGGCGTCGAAGGCGGCGATGGCCTCGCCGTATTTCCCCAGCGTCTGGAACTGGGTTCCCGCGTTGAACAGCGCCCGGGCGCGGTGGATCGGCTTTTCCGCCAGCCCGTCCGCCGCCTTCCGGTACAGTTCCGCGGCGCCCTCGCGGTCGCCTTTCTCCGCCGCCGCCCGGGCGTCCTTGAGCGCGACCGGCTCGTCGCCGTAGTCGATGCTGGCGACCTTGTCCCAGGAGAGCGTGCCGGACGCGGCGCCCTGCAGCTTGTACGTCACTTCCTTCCAGTCTTCCTTCTCGACGGTGCATTCGATCGGCTTCGCCTCGCCGCGCTTGTAGATCCGGTCGCCCGCCGCGGAGGGCAGACAGCAGGCGAGGACGCTGGCGGCGATGAGGAGACGGCGCATGGAAACGGGCTCCTTTCTACCCCTGGAACGGACGGGACGCAGGTAACAACGGACGGCCCCGTCGGAGGTTCGATTGTACAGGCGGAAACAGCGTCGTCAAATCGGCTCCCCCGGTCCATGAAAAAAGGCCCCGGGTTCGTCACCCGGGGCCCTGGGATCGACTGCTCGGCTTACTTCACGTTCCGCCCGAACCGCTCCTCCTCCTCCTCCTCCATGATCGTGATCTTCGCCCGCACGAGGATCAGCAGGCTCGAGCGCTTCCGCGCATCCGCCTTGCGGCTCGTGAAGAACGACAGGATCGGGATGTCGGAAGCGAGAGGAACGGCGCTCTCGAACGCGGTGTCGAAGATGTCGGTGAGCCCGCCGATCAGCAGCGTGCCGCCGTCGGGGACGGTCACCGTCGACCGCATGCGCTGGATCCGGAGGATCGGCGTCTCGATCCGCAGAGGCTGCGTGATCACGCGACGTTCCGGGTCCGCGATGAAGTCGATGAACGAATCCGTGATGTCCTGGACCGTCTTGGCAACCGTCGGCCTCATTTCGATCGTGATGTACTTCCGGTCGGCGGAGATCGTCGGCCGCACGTCGAGCGCGATACCGTCCTGGAACGTGCCCACCACCGGGTCGGCGATGGCCGCGTCCTGAGCGATTTCGATGTCGTAGTCACGGATGTAGGCGATCTGGCTCGCCACGAAGATGTTCGCCCGCTGCGTGTTGTACACGGTCAGCTTCGGAGCGGTCAGGATGCGCGACTTCTCGTCCTTCCGCGTCGCCCGCAGGATGGCCTCGAGCGACACATCGTCGATCATCGTGAACACAAGCCCGAGTCCGCCCGTGTTCGCGAAGATGTTGTTGTAGAAGAAGTTGATCAGCTCGTTGCCGCCGACCAGGTGCTCCACGATGCCGCCCAGCTGCCGGCTGTTGTCGGGACCGAACGTCCCCACGAACCCGGCCTCCGGCCCGATCGGCGCGCCGGCCACCGAGGACGCCGCGGAACCGTCAAAGAACCCCGTCGGGCCCGCCGTCGGCGGAATCGTGAAGTCGTCCAGCACGGGGAACGGCGCATGCCCCTCGAGGGGGAAGGCCGTCGCCGCCGCCGTCGACTCGAGACCGCGATAGTCGATGCCGACGTCCTCCAGGAAGTGCTCCTGGACCGTCAGGAACCGGGATTCGATCGTGACGAGAAGCCCCGTCGACTCACGCACGCGCTGCAGGAAGGTGTTGATCTGCCCCTGCACCAGCGGCGTGTGCCGCACGATCAGGATCCCGTTCTGGTACTCGATCGAGTTCGGCGGCGTGTCCCACGTCCCCGGCGCGATGTTCTGGCTGATCAGCAGCTTCAGGTCCTCGCCCGGGATCGCCGTCCCCTCTTCCTCCCCGCCCGACACGCCGATTCCGATCGGCCCGTCGTCCGCGGCTCCCGCCGACTCCAGGCTGATTTCAGGAGCCTTGAAGTTCGTGATCTTCACCGTCAGGTCCTGCACGTCGTACAGCTCCAGCACCGTCTCCTTCGCGATCGCCTCCTTCGAGGTGATCACGATGACGCCCTCGTCCACACGGTACGCGAGGTCCGACATCTTCAGGATCAGGTCCAGCGCCTGGTCGAACGCGAGCTCGTCCACCCGGAAGGTCACCGTCTTCGATTCCGGATCGTCGATCGCCCGGCGGTCGATCATGATGTTCAGCTGCGTGACTTCCTGCATGAACGACACGACTTCCGGAAGCGCGGTCTCGGTGAAGTTCAGCGAGATCCGGATCGAGGTCATCGCGGCAATCGTCCGCCGCTCCGACTCGCTCGCCTTCTCCTCCTGCCGCTGGATCCCGCGCGGGATCCGCTTCGAAATGTCGTCCACCCAGATTTCCTGGTCGGGGAACTCGACGACCCGCGCCTGACCGATCGTCTTCTCGTCGATCGCCTGCATCTGCCACTTCCACTCGCGCTTCAGGTCTTCCAGCAGACGCTTGTCCGTCTGCTTGTGGCGCGCCATCGCCGCGATCTCCTTCAGGTCGGCGGCGTCGTCGTTGTTGGGATCGAGGAACAGGATCTTGTCGCAGAGCGCCTCGGCGATGCCGAACCGCTCACGCTCGAACTCCTCCTGCGACTCGTTGAACAGCTTCGAGATGGTCTCCGCGCGACGGGCACGCTCCTCCACCCGGCGGGCTTCGCTCTCGGCCTTTGCGTTCTCGACGGTCTCAAGCGACTTCCTGCGGTCCGCATCCGCCTTCGCGGCCCGGGCGCGCACGAGGCCGTCCTCCGCCTGCTTCTTCATCGCGTCAAGGTCCAGGTGGTAGGGGAACCACTGGATCTGCTCGATGACGGCGGTGTAGGAATCGATGGCCCGCTGGAACTCCTTCTGGTCCATCGAGCGGTTGCCCGAGTTCAGGTGATTCGTGATCTCGATCACCGCCTGCTGCTGGCGCGCCGTCAGCTTCCTCGCCAGATCCTCCATCACCGCGCGGTCGAAACCGGGGACGTGCTGCGACAGTTCCTGCCGCGTCCGGTCGAGCCACTGCTGGTGGTCCGCATTCCCACGGTCGAGTTCGACCGCGCGCTGGAACTGGTCCCGGGCCTTTTCGAACTCGAGAGCCTGGTAGGCCCTCTTTCCCGCCTCGGCATAACCCTCGGCCAGAGCCTTGCGCTCCTGCTCGCCCAGCTTCATCTCTTCTTCAAGCCGCCGGAGCACATCCGCATAACCCCCGGCTCCACCGCCGCCGCCACCCTCGCCTTCGGGGCCGGCCACGTTGCGCGCAAGGGCTTTCGCCGTCTCGCGCACCTCGGACTTCGAAGCGGGACTGGAGGCTTCACGCGAAGCATCTCCGCTCGAGCAACCGACAAGGACAGGGCCTGTCAGAAGTGCCGCCAGCAGGGCCCAACCGGTCCATCTCATGCGGCTAACCCCCATGGAAAGGATGTAACCCCCCGAGCGCCGTTCCGAGGCGCCGGACACCGGGACTGCGAGGGCAGTCTCAGTCCGCGGAAGTATAGGGAGGGGGTCCGGGGGAAGCAAGAAAGATTGAGGAAAAGTCGGGATTCGTCCGGAGGGGCGAAAAAAAACCCGGCCGCGTGGGCCGGGTTCCGGGTCGATCGAGGGTAATCGGTTACTCGGCGCCTTCCTCCTCGCCGATCGCTTTCTGCCACAGTTCCTTCTGCGCTCCGTCGTCGTCGAGGAAGACGATCTTCATCCGGTCGCGCTCCTGCGGGATCTCGATTTCTTCCTCTCCCAGGAGGGTCCCCTTGTCGTCGAACTTCTTCCTCAGCTCCTTCCGGATGAACTTGAACTTCTCCTTCTTGATCTCGAGCAGGACGAAACCCGTGCGGAAGTCGACCTCCGCCCACTTGCCGTCCTCACCCTTCTCGCGCTCGATCTTGCCCACAGCGCCGTCCCGCGCCTTGGCCGGGTCGTCGTCGTCCTTCCGCGGGAAGACCGTGTACTTCTTCTCCCGCCACTCGCCGCCCATGAATTTCCGGACCGTGAGGATGGCGGCCTGCGCGCCGCCGCCTTCGTAGATGATCGCGACGCCCGACGGGATCGTCGCCTCGACCGACTGGCTCCAGTCGGACTGCGACTTGTCGCCGATCGTCTTGTCCTTCGTCAGGAGGCGGACCTTGTACGCGTACTTCTTTTTCGGCTCGACCGTGAGGTCCGTGTGGGTCGTCTTCGTGCCGGCGACCTTCGTGAGCGGCGCCCACCCCTTCCCCGCTTCCTGCCGGTGAATCTCATACTCGGTGGCCCGTGCCGCGGGCTTTCCCGGGGGCGGCTTCCCCGCCGTCCAGCGGATCGAGACCTGGCCCAGGCCCGTTTCCGCCGCGCCCATCACCGGCGTGATGACGATCCGCTCGACTTCCACCGGCACGACGGGCCCCTCGGATACCTTGACGTCCGGTTTCACCACCGGCGCCATGAACGTCACCCAGGAACGCTGGCCCGCGGGCGCCGCGACCGACTCCGGTGCCCACGCCGCGGTCACGGCTGAAAAGTCCGGCTTGACCAGCTCCGGCGCGGCATTGTCCGTCAGCTTCTGCTGCGCCATCTGGACCTTCTGCTGGAAGACCGGCAGCTCCGCGTCCCCTCCCAGCGTGAAGGAGACCGCGAGATACCCCACCAGGATCGCTCCCGCCGTCCCGAGCGCGATCAACTCCCCCTTCTCCATCAGGACCTGCTTGATGTCGGCAGCCATGGCTCGCCTCCTACTTCAGTCGCGCTTCGGGGATTGAAAAATTGTAGGCCTCGATCAGGAGGTACACCCGCACAGGGGCGTACTCGTCTTCACCCGGCTGCGTCTTCGGCGTCCACGTGTCCGGGTTGTATGTCTCCTCGTTCACCTCTTCCTTGATCTCAGACACGAGCTTGATCGAGGGATCGCGCTCCACGCGCACCGCCGTGATCCGGAACATCGGGGCCTTGCCGGCGGGATCGTACTTCAGCACCGCGGACAGAAGCGCCGGCACGTTCTTCCAGACCACCGTGCAGTCGAGCAGGAACGGGATCGTCTCGCCCAGCCCGTTCGTGATGTCGCCGGGCCGGATCATCAGCGCGAATTCCTGCGGGTTGCTCACCTGGGTGAACTGCACCTTGTAGAAGCGCGTCGCGTTGGCCTCGAGCATCACGTCCTTCATGCGGGCGTGGATGTTGTACCAGCGCATGAACTTGCGCTTGTCCTCGGTGTCGTCCTTCACCATTTCGGAAGTCGGGTACTCGAACCCGAGCGCAGCCTGGTCGCCCATGATCGCGCGCCCGTCGGCGGGGACATTCCTGTCGCCCATCTTCGTCCGGAGTTCCGCGAGCATCCGGAGGATCCCGTCGCTCGCCTTCGACATCAGGACGCCCTTCTGCGGCTCCTTGTCATCGAACCAGGCCTCCCCCGCGGCGTCCGCCGCATTGAAGAAGGTGTAGAGGCGCTTCGAGTCCGCCATCACCGACTTGTCGTGCGCCTCCAGGTCGGTCACCCATGCGGCGGTCGGGACCGCCGGTCCGCCCATGCCGATCCGGTCCAGATTCGCCGAGTGCGAGGTCATCGCGCTCTCCCTCAGGCTCGACTCTTCCGTCCACTTCGGGAGCACGAGCAGCGCGAACGCCAGCACCGCCACCGCCACCCCGCCTCCCAGGCCGATCCAGAACCCGTTCTTCTTGAAGTCCACGGTTCGTTCTCCTTACTTGTTCGCGCCGTCCGGGTCGCCGTCCCCGGGATTGGCCGGGACGGGCGTCGGAGGCATCTGGGAGGGTTTGAGGGTGAGGGTCACCTTGAAGCGGTGGAACTTGCGGCCGCCGAACATCGAGGTGGAGAAGCGGCCGGAGGCGGCCTCGTCCTTCTTCGGGATCAGCTTTTCGTAGGCCTTGGTGAGGTCGAGGATCTCGATCTCGCCGCCGTCCGCCAGCCCGATCCGCGAGTCCGTCTTCAGCGACTCGACCAGCGGCTGGACCAGCCGCGTCGAGAGGTCGGTCCGCGCCTTTTCGGCGGACTCCTGCTCGAGCACGCCGCCCTCGATCGTGACGAGGATCGAGTTCGTCTCCGCCTTCGGCACCATCGACTTGTCGTCCGCCGAGAGGACCTCGGAGCGGGATTCGACCATGTCCACCTGCGTGATCCAGATCTGCTGCTTGGCGTCGACCGTCTCCTTCGCCTCGTTGTCCGGCAGCACCTTGCACAGCGCGTTCATGAGCGCCACCGTGCCGTCCCGGCGCAGGGCCATGACGCGCAGCTTCTCCGGCTCGATCTTGTTCTTCTCATGCTGGTCCAGGAGCGAGTCGTAGCGGCCCTTGATCTCGTTGGCCTGCTGCGTCACCTGCCCGGCGGACGCCTCCGCCGCCTGCCAGGCCTCCGCCCCGCCGCCGCCGCGCGCGTACATCACGCCGACCGCCGCGAGCAGGACCGCCACCGCCGCCGCGTACATCGGCTTCTTCTTCGCGAACTCCCGCTTCTTCTGCTCCTCTTCCGGCAGCAGGTTGATCTTGTTGCGCGCAAGGCCCATTCCCTGAAGGCCGAGACCGCAGGCGACGCCGATCGTCGGCAGGAAGTTCTGGAACTGCTCCTCCGGGATGGTGTTGGACACGCTGAAGCGGTTCAGCTTGGCGAGCTTCATCGCCTCGATCTGCAGGTTCTGGCTGAGGAAGCGCTGGAGGTTGATGGTCTTGGAGGCGTTCCCGACCAGCATCATCTTCTCGAACCGGACAGTCTTGGAGAGCGACTTGTAGTAGCCGATCGACCGGTGGATTTCTCCGACGAGGTCGCGCAGGACGGGCTGGACGACGCCGAAGATCTTCTGCGCCTGCTGCGACTGCGACGCGGTGACCTTGAGCTTCTCGGCCTCCGCGAGCGGGATCTGGAATTTCTGCTGCAGCGCCTTCGTGATCGTGTTTCCAGTGATCGGGATGTTGCGGATCCAGAACTTCTCGCCGTCGATGACGACGAGGTCGCTGTTTTCCGCGCCGATGTCGAGCACGAAGCAGTTCGTCCCGACGTCCTGGTCGTGCATGAGGAAGTTGTAGAGGGCGACCGGGGAGAACTGGAGGACGTCGCAGGGGAAGTCGACCGCCTGCAGGTAGCTCAGGAACTGGTAGATGATGTCCTTCTTGACGGCGAAGAGCACGAGTTCGAGCTCGTCGCCCGGCCCGTACTCCTTCTCGAGGATCTGGTATCCCCACACGACCTGGTCCATCGGGAAGGGGATGTGCTGCTGGGCCTCGAACTTGACGAGCTGCGCGATCTTCTTGGGCTCGGTCGGCGGGATCTTGATGAAGCGGTTGAAGGTCGTGTGTCCCGGGAGGGAGACGACGACGCTTTCGCCCCGGAGCTTGACCTTATCGAGGAAGGCCTTGAGGCCGTCCTTGATGAGGGTTCCCTCATCGGCGCCTTCCTGCGTGGTCGGGAATTCGATCACCTCGAGCTGGGTGATCTCCGCGGCCCCCTCGCGCAGGGGGACGAGGCGTGCGGCCTTGATGCTGAACTTACTGACGTCGACGCCCCAGACGGCCTTCGGCATGGGACTCTCCTCGGTAGGCGACCTAAAGCCGGATGGCGTGCAGCTTTAAGCGGGCAGTTGTAGGCCCCGCGGAAGGACAGGTCAAGAAAAAGGGGGCTCGAATAAGGGGACGCGGGCGGAGGGCGAATCCCTGCACGTTCTTTTACAAAGTGCCGCCGAGCGAGGTCAGCTTCTCGATCGCTCCCCGCAGGTCAGCCAGCACCGTCGCCGTATCTCCAGGGCTTCTGAGGAGATACGAGGGGTGGTAGGTCGCAGTCGCCCACCGGCCGTCGAGAAGCCGCCAGGTCCCGCGCACCGCCTTCATCGCCCCCTCGTGCCCGAGCAGCGACGCCGCCGCATGTTTGCCCAGCGCGCACAGCACCTTCGGGTTCACCAGCGCGATCTGCCGCTTCAGGTAACCGGAACACGCCGCCGCCTCCTCCGGCTCCGGCGGCCGGTTGTCCGGCGGACGGCACTTCAGGACGTTCGCGATGTAGACCTGATCCCGCGAGAGTCCGACCTCCTTCAACAGTTTGGTCAGCAGCTTCCCCGCCGCCCCGACGAACGCCTCTCCCTGGGCATCCTCGTCCGCGCCCGGCGCCTCTCCGACGAACATCAGCGCCGACGGCCGGCCCGAGCAGAAGACGGTGTTCGTGCGCGTCCGGTGAAGGACACAGGCCGTGCACGCGGCGACCTCTGAGCGAAGGACCTCGAGCCCGCCGTCCGCCGTCGGGGGGCGCGCGGCGTCCCGGGGCGCCGTCTCCGGCGCCCCGCGGGTCGGCTCGGCGCGCGTGGGCACGGCATCCACGCCCCAGGATTTCCAGTCTTTCAGATGCTCCTTCAGGTGCCTCCGCGGATCCATCTCACCCTGTCCCCAGCGCGTCGCGTGCGGCCGCGACCGCGGCGACCTCGGCCTCCTCGAGCGACATCTGCATCGTCGCTCCCGCGGCGCGCAGGTGTCCCCCGCCGCCGAACCGGGCGCAGAGCGCCGCGGCGTCGCACGACGGTTCGCTCCGCACGCTCAGCTTGACCTCGCGCGCGGAGAGAGGGCGGAGGAGGATCGCGACCTCCACCCCGCGGATGCTCTTGACCAGCGACACGTAATTCTGGCTCTCCGTCGGCGTGATCCCCGCGTCCTCGAACATCTTCTGCGTGAGGACGACCCACGCGATGCGGCCGGTCGGGTCCGTGCGGATCGCGCGGATCGTCTCGGCGTGGAGGCGCAGTTCCGCCAGCGAGTTCGATCCCCAGATCTCGCGGTTGATGGCGCCCGGGTCCACGCCGTGCCGCTGCAGTTCGGCCGCCAGCTCGTGGGTGGCCGGGCGGGTGGAGCTGAACATGAAGCGACCGGTGTCGGTGACGATCGCGACGTACAGGCAGACGGCGATCTCCCGTGTGAGCCGCCAGCCGGCCTCGCGCGCCAGGGCGCCGATCATCTCGCCGGTCGATCCCCAGGACGGCTCGATCCAGTTGACCGCGCCGAACCTCGTGTTGGAGGCGTGGTGATCGATGTTCACGATGCGCGCCCCCGTCGGGACCGCATCCCGCATCCCCTCGATCCGGTCGAGCCCGGCCGCGTCCACGATCAGGACCGCATCGTACGGCGGCCGCGCCGCGGCGGGGGTCCCTCCGATCGCCGCAGAGCCGGGGAGAAAGGCGAGGTCCGGCGGCGTCCCCGCGTCGACGACGCACTCCGCCTCTTTCCCCTCCCCGCGCAGGAGATGCGCCAGCGCGAGCGCGCTGCCGATCGCGTCCCCGTCCGGGCGGGCGTGGGTGACGACCAGGAAACGGCGCCCGCGGCGGAGTTCCTCGATCGCGGCGCGGAGGCCGGCGGGATCGGCGGGGGCGTCGTCGCGGGGGTGCGTCATCGGCGCATCATAGGCCCTTCCCCGCATTTTGCCGACAACCAGCGTCCACGCGGACCGGATTCCCTCCGCAGAACGGACGGGATGTTGCAGAATTGCCGGCATGAAAACGACGGTGCCGATCGACATCCGCGCGCAGTTCGAGGAGGCCCTCGGGCGGGAGAAGGAAGTGTGGGCGGTGTCCAGCTCCCGCAACAGGGCGGGCGATCCCGGTGAGACCTGGGTGGTGGCGACGAAGACCCGGCTGCTCATCGGGGACCGCGGATTCGGCGGGCCGGTCTCGATCCGCGAGACCCGGCTGCGCGATGTGACGGGCGTCGAGGTCGAGGGGAGCACCTGGGGCGCGGGGCGGGCGGTCCTCACCGGGAAATCCGGCGCGATCGACCACGTCTGTTTCTCCTCGCTGGAGCGCGACGAGTGTTCCCAGCTCGGGCGGCGGATCCTGGAGAAGTCCGCCGGGATTCCGGAGGTGGAGCCGCTCGTGCTGCGGGAGCCGGGCCGGAAGAAGGCGGCGACGGAAGTGCAGGAGGTGGTCCCGCTGGCCATCCCCGCTCCGCCCCCGGCCCGCCGGCCGGCGCTTCCCCGGCGGACGGAGCGCGTCCCGTCCGGCGGCGCCTTCGACCTCTTTCTCGACCGGCCCTG
>JABWAY010000012.1 GCA_013360825.1 Candidatus Brocadiia bacterium
ATCCTGGTCGGTCAGCCGGCGATGTGGACGCCAAACTCGCCGCCGGACTGAACGCGGCCGACGACGGCAGCGCAGGCGGCGCCGGCGGTCCGGAGCGCGCTCCGGAGGGTGTCGGCCTGTTCAGGGCTGACGCTCAGGAGCAGGCCCCCCGATGTCTGCGCGTCGAGCAGGACGCCGACCAGCGCCGGCTCGACCGTCGGATCAACCCGCAGCCTTTCGCCGAGAAAATCGCGCGTGGACTTGTGTGCGCGGGTGAGCACGCCGGCGCGGGCGAGCTCGAGCACGTGCGTCATGAGCGGGACTTCGCCCGCTTCCAGGACAATGCCGACGCCGCCGCCCTCGGCCATCTCGAAGACGTGGCCGACGAGACCGAAGCCCGTGACGTCGGTGCAGGCATGCACGTCAACGCCGGCGCGGATCGCCGCGTCGCGCCCGACGCGGTTGAGCTCGGTCATGACGGCGACGGCCTCCTCCAGCTCGCGCTCATCGAGCTTGCCCGATTTCACCGCGCTCGTCAGTACGCCGCTGCCCAGCGGCTTCGTCAGCACGAGCACGTCGCCGGGGCGGGCGGCTGCGTTGGTCCAGACTCGCCGCGGCGCGACACGGCCCGTCACCGCCAGACCATACTTGACCTCGCGGTCGCGCACACTGTGACCACCGGCGACCACCGCCCCGGCCTCCCGGACCTTGCTGGCGCCGCCGCGGAGAATCTCGACCAGCACTTCCGCCGGCAGCTCGTTGTCGGGGAAGCAGACGATATTCAGCGCGGTCAGCGGCTCGCCGCCCATCGCGTAGACGTCGCTGAGGGCGTTGGCAGCGGCGATCTGGCCGAAGGTGAAAGGGTCGTCGACGAGCGGGGGGAAGAAATCGACCGTCTGCACGAGGGCCGTCTCATCGCTGAGCGCATACACCCCCGCATCGTCGAACGTCTCTGTTCCGACGATCAGTCGCGGGTCGCGTTGCGCGTCGAGCTGGCGCAGCACGTGCGCCATGCCGGCCTGCGGCAGCTTGCCGGCTCAGCCGGCGCAGCTTGCGTACGCCGTCAGCCGGACCTTGCGGCCATCGGTCATTCGCTTGCACTCCCGCGCGGCTGCCCGGAGCATGCGTGCCATGCCGGGACAGACGCTCTCAGAGATCCGGACGCTGCTGGCCGCCGCGGGCCTCTCCCCGCAATACCGGTTCGGCCAGAACTTCCTGATCGATCTTAACCTGATGCGCAAGCTCGTGGACGCGGCCGGCCTGAATTCGGAAGACGTCGTGCTGGAGGTCGGCCCGGGAACCGGCTCGCTCACCGAGCTGCTGCTGGCCAGTGGGGCGCACGTGGTGGCGGCCGAGATCGACCGCGGCCTCTGCGACCTGCTGCGCCGGCGCCTCGGCGATCATCCGCGCTTCACGCTCGTCGAGGGCGACGCGCTCTCGACCAAGCACCAGGTCAATCCGGCGCTGCTGGATTCGCTGCGGAAAACCAGCAGACTGACACAACCGGCTGGAGGTCGAGACCACACCATACCGCTCAAGCTCGTCGCCAACCTGCCCTACCAGGTCGCCACGCCCCTGCTGATCGAGTTGCTCTGCGGCGATCCGCCCTTCGCGCGTCTCTGCGCCACGATTCAGAAAGAGGTCGGGCAGCGCCTCGCGGCCCGGCCGGCGACGGAGACCTACGGCCCGGCGTCGGTCGTCGTCCAGACGCTCGCGCGCGTCGAGACGCTCGCACACCTGCCCCCGGAGGCCTTCTGGCCCAGGCCGCAGGTTCACTCGGTGATGCTGAGGCTGACACCGCTGCCCGAGGCGCGCTCGCGCGTGCGCGACGCGGCCGGGCTGGCGGGCTTCGTCTCGCGGGCCTTCCGCCAACGGCGGAAGATGCTGCGCAGCAGCTTGCAGACCCTGGCGGCTGAGTCGGCGGCGCTGCTCGAAACGGCAGGAATCAGCGGCGCGGCCCGAGCGGAGGAGTTGACGCCAGCCGACTGGGAGCGGCTGTTTCTGGCCTGGCGAAGCTCACGTCCGGGCGGATGATCTTCGGCGCCACGACGGCGCGAATGAACCCGGACGCCGTCGAGTCCGTGTGCCCGCCGTAGTAGCCGTAGCTGGCGAACTCCGCCGAGTACGGGATGTTCTGGATCTTTCCGGCGGGGTCCGGGCTGCGCAGACCGACGAGGCCGACCGGCTCATCGGTGAACGACCCGTCGATGGTCCCGGCGAAGCGCATCGGTCCGGAGAGCACCGCGTCGTTCGGCGAATAAAAGACGTAGACGCGGCCGCGGACCCGTTGCAGCGCCCAACTGGCGTCGAAGGTGCTCGACAGGCTGGAGCTGAGCAGCACGACATTGTCGACTTCGTAGCCGTGGCGCAGCTCGCCGACGGCCCACAGGGCCACGCCGGTGCCGGCGGACAGTCCGATGACGGTGACGGGGCGGCCTGGGAAGCGGTCGATGTAGGCCTCGATGTCGCGCGCGAGCGTGCCGGCGCGCAGCCGGGCGTACTTGGCGTACTGGTCGATGGCGACGCCGACGATCGGCACCGGCGCCAGCGACCAGTAGAAGACGTTGACCTCGCCGCGGAAGCCCGCGTCCTGAAGCCCCTTGCGAATCGGCACGTCGCCCAGGTCGGTGTTGCTGGCCCCCGGGCAGTAGAAGACGATGCCGTTCTTGGCGTTCGGGCCGAAATTCGGCGCGCAGCCGACGGCGACGACAAGGACTGCTACAGCCACGATCAGGGCGGCAAAGCGGGTCACCATGGGCTCATCCTGTACCGGCGGCGCCGGCGGGCGGTTCTCACTCGCGGTCCGGGCCGGCGGCGCTGGGGCGAAACCCCGGGATGCGCAGATTCTCGGTCGGCTTCTGGTCAGGGTGAACGGCGAAGACCTCGACCCGCGCGATGTCATCGAACGGGACCACCAGCACGATCGCCCCGACCTTGTAGTTCTCATCCACCGGCACGCACTCGAACGCCAGCGCGCTGCTCATCCCCACGTCGGCCATCTCGCGCATCTCATACGTCAGACCGTCCTTCATGTACAGGATGACGCGCGTCTCGAGCGCCGCCATGTAGCGCTGATACTCCGCCGTCCCGTTCCCGGCCTTCTTCTTGTCCTCGAACCTGCGATCCGCGCAACGGCGCTTGGCCTCTTCGGCCAGACGCTGCAACCCGCCGTGGTGAAACCAGTCGTAGTTGAACATCAGCAAGCTCCCCGGCCCGTCAGGTTCGATTGCATCGCGTGCGCCCGGCCTCGTATCATCGTCCACAATGTCCCCAGCCGTAAGGTCGCTGCTGGTCAAGACACTGGGACGTGAGCTCGGTTTGAGCCGGGTTGGCATCGCCCCCGCCGCGCCCCTGCCGGGAGCCACATATTATAAGAGCTGGCTGCGCCGCGGCTACCACGCCGGCATGGGCTACCTGGCCCGGAACGTCGAGCGCCGCGCCGCGCCAGCCTCCCTGCTCGAGGGTGCCCGCAGCATCATCTGCGCCGCCCTCAGCTATCAGTCGTCGTCCGCTAACCGGCCGCACGCGGAGACTGCGCCGCAGGCCGGCCCCGCGACGGGGCGCGTCGCCCGCTACGCCCACGGACGCGACTACCACCTCGTGCTGCGCGAGCGGCTCGAAACCCTCGTCGAGCGCCTGCGCCAGCGGCTCGCCGAGCCCTTCGAGGCGCGCCTGTTCGTCGACACCGGGCCGTTGCTGGAGCGCGAGCTGGCGGCGGCCGCCGGGCTGGGGTGGATCGCCAAGAACACCATGCTGCTCAGCCGCGAGCTCGGCTCGTACACCGTTCTGGGCGAAGTGCTGACGACGCTGGAGCTCGCGCACGACGCGCCTGAGACCGACCATTGCGGGAGCTGCACGCGCTGTCTCGACGCCTGCCCGACCGGCGCCTTTCCAGCGCCCTACCAGATGGACGCCTCACGCTGCATCTCGTACCTGACGATCGAGCACCGCGGGCCGGTCGATCCGGGACTCAGGAAAGGACTCGGGGGGTGGGTCTTCGGGTGCGACATCTGCCAGGAGGTCTGCCCCTGGAACCGGGAGGCTCCCCCCGCCACCGAGCCGGGGTTCGCGCCGAAGCCCGGCCTGGCGGCGCCGTCGCTGGGAGAGTGGATCGGCCTCCAGGAGGAGGCCTACCGGCTTCTCACCCGCGGGACGGCGGTCCGGCGCGCGAAACGGGGGATGCTGCGGCGCAACGCGGCCCTGGCGGCGGGGAACACCGGCGACCGGTCCTCGATCCCGGCGCTCAAGCTGGCGGCCCAGGACGCCGATCCTATGATTGCCGAGGCGGCCATGTGGGCCCTTCGTAAGCTGGAGGAGCCATGAAGCGATATCTGATGTTCCTGCCGCTGGCGGCGGTGCTGGCGGCGTGCGCGCACACGGAGGATCCGGACGACGGGGCGGCCGAGCCGGATCTTGCGACCCCGACGACGCTCGCCGGGGTCGACAATTTCGCGAAGGTCACGGACGGCGTCTGGCGGGGGGGGCAGCCGTCGGCGGAGGGGATGCGGACGCTGAAATCGATGGGCGTGAAGACGATTGTGAATCTGAGGGCGATCTCTTCGGACCGGACCGAGCTCCGGGGAACGGAGTTGAACTACGTCCACATCCGGACGAGCGCGGCGTTTCTGAGTGACGACGAGGTTGCGAAGGCGCTCAGGATTGCGACCGACTCCGCGCACCGGCCGGTGTTCATCCACTGCGAACACGGTGCGGACCGGACGGGGGCGGTGATCGCGGCGTACCGGATGGTGGTGCAGGGGTGGGACTCGCGGAAGGCGCGCCGGGAGGTGGGGAGGTTCGGGTTTCACAAGGTCTGGCAGAACCTGGATTTCTATCTCGACCGGTTTGACGCCGAGAAGGTGCGGACGCTGATGGGGCGGGTCGAGGTCGAGGTCGAATACGTGCCCTGAGGAGGCCTGAGCCGGAATGAAAAAGGCCCGCGGCATCGCCGCGGGCCTCGTCGTTTCCGGACCGTCCGTTCAGACGCGCTTGTTGATCTCGTCCCAGTTCAGGAGGTTCCACCAGGCGGCGACGTAGTCGGCGCGGCGGTTCTGGTACTTGAGGTAGTAGGCGTGCTCCCAGACGTCGAGCCCGAGAACCGCGTCCCTGCCGTCCATGAGCGGATTGTCCTGGTTCGGCGTGGAGACGATCTCGAATCTCCCGTCTTTCGTCTTCGCCAGCCAGGCCCAGCCGCTTCCGAACCGGCTCATCGCCGCTTCGCCGAACTTCGAGCGGAAATTCGCGAAGTCCGTGAAGGTCGACTTGATGACCTCCGCGATCTTCCCCGTGGGCTCGCCGCCTTTTCCGTGCCCCATGAGGGTCCAGAACAGGGAGTGGTTCCAGTGCCCGCCGCCGTTGTTGCGGACGGCGGTGCGGATCCCCTCGGGGACGGTCGCGATGTTCCGGCAGAGGTCTTCGAGCGACTTCCCCTGCCAGTCGGCGGCGCTCTCGAGGGCCTTGTTCAGGTTGGTGACATAGGCGTTGTGGTGCTTGCCGTGGTGGATCTCCATCGTCATCTTGTCGATGTGCGGTTCCAGCGCGTCCGGCGCGTACGGAAGCTTGGGCAGTTCGTGCGGCATGCGTGGCCTCCCTGGATGAAGCTGCGGCGTCGCGACGTGCGGCGCCGGAAAGGCGACTGTCCCGCGGGGCGGAATGGGTGTCAAGGCATTCGGAAAGCGGGCGCTTTGCGAACTCCCCCGACGGATCGCCGGGACCGGGGGGCTGACGGCCCGGCTCCCCGAGAACGGGCGGGGAGATTCCGCGGACCGGATTGCACACCGAACCACGGTGCCCTTCGACTCGCCCTGCGGGCTCGCTCAGGGTAAGCCGGTCGGAGATGGGACCCGGCGTCCGGATGACATGCGTCCGACCGGCGTACCCTTCGACTCGCCCTGCGGGCTCGCTCAGGGTAAGCCGGTCGGAGATGGGACCCGGCATCCGGATGACATCCGGCATCCGGATGACATGCGTCCGACCGGCTTAGCGGGACAGGTGTTCCGGCAGGTCCGCGAACTCCCGGACCCGGCGACAGTCGCGCTTCTCGTGGTGCTGTCCAGGATCCAGGAGGACAGCGTCCATCCCGACTCCCCGGGCGCCGAGAACGTCGATGTGAAACATGTCCCCGACATAGATCGACCGCCCGGGGTCCGCGCCGGAACGCTCCAGCGCCATCCGGAAGATGCGGGGATCGGGTTTCTCCACCCCGACCACCTTCGAGTCGATCACGAACTCCAGCCGGGACTTCATCCCGAGCCGCTCGAGCATCGCTTCGACGCTTCCGTCCGAATTGGAAATCACCGCGAGGCGGTACCCCTGGTCGCGAAGGCGATCCAGCGTCGCGGCGGCGGCGCGGACGGGGCGGGACCAGAGGGTGAAAGTCCGGTTCTGGGAGAAGAGGGCCTTGAGGGCGGCGGGGATGCGGTCGCGGTCGGTCCAGCCGGCGGCGGAGAGGACGGTCCAGAAGTAGGTCATCCAGCGCTCGCGTTCGAAGTCGCCATCGAGGCGCGGCCCGTCGACGTGGGTGCGGGCGAGGGGTTCTGCGGCGTCCATGGCCGCGGGGTCGCCGCGGAACCCGAATTCACGGTGCAGAACCTCCGCCACGCGCTCGAAGTCAAGCAGGACGAGCGTGTTTCCTGCGTCGAGGAAGACCCAGTCGAGATCGGGCACGGCGGCCTCAGACCTCGAACGGGTGCGGTTCGGCGTCGGCGGGGCCGGTTGCGGTCGCGGCCCCGTCGCCGCCCGACCGCCGGCCTTTCCGCCCCAGGACCTTCCGGGCTGCCGTCACGATGTGGCGCCAGGTCAGGCCGTACTTCTCGAACAGCTGGGCCGGCGTCGCGCTCTCCGCGTACGTGTCCTGCACCGCCACCTGCTCCATCGGCGCGGGGGTCGTCTCGGCCAGCGCCTGGGCGACCGCCGCCCCAAGCCCGCCGATCCGGGAATGCTCCTCCGCCACCACCAGCGCCCCCGTCTCCTGCGCCGCGCGCTCCACCGCTTCGACGTCGAGCGGCTTCACCGAGTACCCGTCGAGAACCCGCGCCGCGATGCCGTCGTCGCGGAGCGCGTCGCACGCCTTCAGCGCCTCCGCCACCATCAGGCCGTTCGCGATGATCGTCAGATCCTTCCCGTCCTCCAGCCGGCGCATCTTCCCGAACGGGAACTCCCCGCCGTCGTAGATCTTCGGCGCCTTCGGGCGCCCGGCACGGATGTAGACGCCGCCGACATGCGCCGCCGCCCGTTTCACCAGATCCTTCGTCTGCGCCTCGTCCGCCGGAACACAGACGACGAAGCCGGGAAGCGTGGCCGCGAGGGCGACGTCCTCGATCGACATCTGGCTCGGCCCGTCCTCGCCCAGCGAGATCCCCCCGTGCGTCGTCACGATCTTGACGTTCTCCTTCGGGTAGGCGACGGCGATCCGGATCTGGTCGTACGCCTTGCACATCATGAACGCCGCGAACGAGCTGCAGAACGGAATCTTCCCGCTGTGCGCCAGCCCCCCCGCGATCCCGACCATGTTGGCCTCGGCGATGCCGACGTTGAAGAACCGGTCCGGGAATTCCTTCCCGAACTTCGCCGTGTAGGTCGACTTCGACAGGTCGGCGTCGATCACCACCACGTTCGGGTTCGTCCTGCCGAGCTCCACCAGCGCCGCCGCGTACGCCTCGCGCGTCGCCGGGCCGAGCGTGAATTCGCGCACCATGATCAGGCTCCAATCTCGGCAAGGGCCTTCGTGCATTCGTCCTTCGTCGGCGCCACCCCGTGCCACTTCGGGTCGTTCTCCATGAACGACACCCCTTTCCCGGTGATCGTGTGCGCGATGATCGCGGTCGGCCGCCCCTTGATGCGCCGCGACTCCTCCAGCGCCTCCACGACCGAGTGGAGGTTGTGCCCGTCGATTTCCATGACGTGCCAGTTCATCGCGGCGAACTTTCCGCCGAGGGGATCGAGCGGGAGGATGTTGCGGACCATGTCGTCGAGCTGCTTCTTGTTGTAGTCGACGATCAGCGTCACGTTGTCGAGCCCGTGCGCCCCGGCGTACATCGCGGCTTCCCAGATCTGCCCCTCCTGGCACTCGCCGTCGCCGACCATCACCCAGACGCGGGCGTCGGTCTTGTCGAGTTTCAGCGCATGGCCGATCCCGATCCCGATCGAGAGCCCGTTGCCGAGCGAGCCGGTCGAGGCCTCCACGGCGGGCATGAACCTCCGGTCGGGATGCCCCTGGAGCGGGGAGCCCATCTTCCGGAGCGAGGACAGGGTGGCCGGGTCAAAGTACCCCGAGCGCGCCATCGCCGAGTACATCGTCGGGCACCCGTGCCCCTTGCTGAGGATGAACCGGTCGCGCGCGGCCCACTGCGGGTTCGCCGGATCGTGCCGCATCACGCGGTAATAGAGCGCCGCGATCAGCTCGACCGCGGAGAGACTTCCCCCCGGATGGCCCGATCCCGCAGCCGTGATCATTTCAATGATGTCGCGCCGCATCTCGCGGCACTTCGGGACGATGTCGTCGACGGAGAGGGGCATTTCGGACTCCCGGAGAGGGGTGAAGGGGGAGCGAAGCGGCGCGCATTGTAGCGGGGGGGCGAAGGGGGTCCAGCGAAAGGGCGACGCTACTCCTCGTCCTCCCGCAGTCTGGCGAGGACGCTCAGGTCTTCGAGCGTGGTCGTGTCCCCGAGCGTTTCGTCTCCCGAGGCGATCTTCCGGAGCAGGCGCCGCATGATCTTCCCGGAGCGCGTCTTGGGGAGCGCGTCCGTGAATCGCACCATCTCGGGGCGCGCGAAGGACCCGATCGACTTCGCCACATGGTCCTGAATGTCGCGGCGCAGGGAGTCGGTCTTCTTCTCGCCTCCCCGCAGCGTCACGAACGCGCAGATCGCCTCGCCTTTCATCTCGTCCTTCTTTCCGACCACGGCGGCCTCCGCGACGGTCGGGTGGCTGACGATCGCGCTCTCGATCTCGGCGGTGCCGAGCCGGTGGCCGGCGACCTTGATCACGTCGTCCACGCGTCCCATCACCCAGACATACCCGTCCTTGTCCCGGCGTGCGCTGTCGCCCGTGAAATAGAGGCCCGGATAGCTGGAGAAGTACTGGGTCCGGAACCGTTCGTCGTCGCGGTAGACCGTGCGGAGCATCGACGCCCACGGCTTCGCGATCACCAGCAGTCCGCCCTCGTTCGCCCTGCATTCCCGGCCGGCCGCGTCGAGGACCCGGGGGAAGATGCCGGGAAGGGGGAGCGTGGCGCTGCCGGGCTTGGTCGCGGTGACCCCCGGGAGAGGCGAGATCAGGATCCCGCCGGTCTCGGTCTGCCACCAGGTGTCGACGATCGGGCAGCGCGAGCCGCCGATGGTCCGGTGGTACCACATCCACGCCTCGGGGTTGATCGGTTCCCCGACCGATCCCAGGAGGCGCAGGCTGGAGAGGTCGTACTTCTTCGGCCACGCATCCCCCCACTTCATGAAGGCCCGGATCGCCGTGGGGGCGGTGTAGAAGATGGTCACGCCGTATTTCGCGACGATCTGCCAGAACCGGTCGGGCTGGGGGTGATTCGGCGCGCCCTCGTACATGACGATGGTCGCGCCGTTCGAGAGCGGGCCGTAGACGACGTAGGAGTGCCCGGTCACCCAGCCGATGTCGGCGGTGCACCAGTAGGTGTCCGTCTCCTTGAGGTCGAACACCCATTTCGACGTCGTGTGGGCCCACGTCATGTACCCGCCGGTCGTGTGGACCACTCCCTTCGGTTTCCCTGTGGTCCCGCTGGTGTAGAGGATGTAGAGCATCTGCTCGGCGTCGCAGGGTTCCGGGGGGCAGACCGGGTCCGCGGTCTTCATGAGCTCATGCCACCAGAAATCCCGGCCGGCCTTCATCGGGACCTCGTGTGCGGTGCGCCGGAAGACGACGACCTTCTTCACTTTGTCCGTCTTCGTCAGTGCGTCGTCGACGTTCGCCTTGAGGGGGACGATGCCGCCCCGGCGCCACCCGCCGTCGGCGGTGATCAGGACCCCGGACTCCGCATCCTCCACGCGGTCGGCGATCGCCTGGCTGGTGAAACCGCCGAAGATCACCGAGTGGGCCGCGCCGATCCGCGCGCAGGCCAGCATCGCGATCGCCAGTTCCGGGATCAGCGGCATGTAGAGCGTCACCCGGTCGCCCTTCTTCACGCCCAGCCCCTTCAGGACGTTCGCGAACCGGCAGGTCTCGCGCCAGAGGTCCTGGTAGGTCAGGACGCGCTCGTCCCCGGGCTCTCCCTCCCAGATGATCGCCGCCTTGTTCTTCCTCCACGTCTCCACGTGGCGGTCGAGGCAGTTGTCGCTCGCGTTCAGCTTTCCGCCGACGAACCACCGGGCGAACGGAGCCTTCCACTGGCAGACCTTCTTCCAGGGCTTCATCCAGCGGAGTTCCGCGGCGCGCTGCGCCCAGTAGACATCGGGTTTCTTCTCGGCCAGCGCACAGAGCCGCCGGTATTCCTTCGCGGAGAGATTGGCCTGCTTTGCGAACGCCGCGGAGGGTTTGAAGCGGCGGTTTTCGACGAGGACGGACTCGATTTCGGACACGGGGACCTCCGGGGATGGGTGGGGGACCGCCGGAATCTCCCCCCGCGCGCCTGCCGCGTCAAAGAATTCGGAGGTGCTCGAGGTGACAGCGAAAGGTGTCGCAACCGGCGGCGCACCGGTAGCGTGCGGGGATGAAGACCCCCGCACCGCCGCCCAACATCGGCGCGCACATGTCGATCGCCGGCGGACTCCACCTCGCGCTCGAGGCGGGGAAGGCCGCCGGGTGCGTCTCGATCGGGATGTTCTGCAAGCCGTCCAACCAGTGGAAGGCGAAGCCGCTGACGGACGGGGATGTCGCCCTGTTCCGCCGCACGCGCACCGAGACCGGCATCCGCGACGTGGTCGCCCACGCCTCCTACCTCGTCAATCTCGCCTCCCCGGACCCCGCGCTCCTCGAAAAGTCCCGCGCCGGATTCCGGATCGAGATGGAACGGTGCGAAGCGCTCGGCATCGCCTTCCTGGTCCTCCATCCCGGCGCCCACATGGGGGCCGGGACCGAGTCGGGGCTCGACACGCTGGCCGCCTCTTTCGACCGGCTCCACGCCGAATGCCGGGGGTTCCGGCTGCGCGTGCTGCTCGAAGGAACCGCCGGCGCGGGGACGCTCCTCGGCTCCAGGTTCGAGGAACTCGCCGGCGTCCTCAGACGCGTCCAGTCCCCCGATCGACTCGGCGTCTGCCTCGACACCTGCCACCTTCACGCCGCCGGTTACGACATCTCCACGCGCCCCGGCTGGGAATCCGTGATGCAGGCCGCCGACGCCGCCTTCGGCCTCGCCACCATCCGCGCCTGGCACGCGAACGACTCGAAGACGCCCCTGGGTTCGCACCGCGACCGGCACGAGGCGATCGGGAAAGGAACGATCGGCCTCGAGGCGTTCCGCTGCCTCATGACAGACCCCCGCTTCCTCGACGTCCCGAAGATCCTCGAGACGCCGAAGGAGGGCGGCATGGACGCCGTCAACCTCGCCGTCCTGCGCCGCCTCGCTACCACCCCCGCCCGAGGTGCTCGCGCACGCGCTTCCACTCGCCCGTCAGCTGGAGGTTCGGGGCGCCGGGGGCGCTGACCCTGTCGAGCAGTTCGAACGTGTCCGCCTCGACCCCGCCGACCCACCGCCCGTCGCCGCCCTGCTGGAGGGTCGTCCCGCCGGCGCAGGCGACGCGCTCCGTCGAGAGTTTCCATTCCTTCATCTTCGCCCGGAGCAGCCCCAGCGGCTCCTCGATGACACGGCGCGGGATCGGCTTCCCGCGGCGGGCGCTCCACTCCGCGAGGAAGGAGAGGCCGCGGAGGAGGTCGTAGTGATAGAAGCGTGGAAAGCAGAGTTCGAGCCAGTCCTCGTGGATGACGCCGCCGGTCCGGATCGAGCGGTAGAGGCGGTGGTCGATGAGGTAGCGGGCGCCGCCGTCGAGGAACCGTTCCTCCTCGGGGGTGAAGGCCCGGTTCGTGCAGCGCAGGACTGCTTCGAGCGGCGGCAGCGTCGACACGACCGAGCTTTTCCCGGGGACTTTCGCATAGGCCCGCTCGTCGCAGTTGAGGCCGCCGTCCCCGAGCTGGTACTTGAGGAACCATTCGCGCGCCCAGGGCAGGTTGATGTCAGGGTCGATCCCGCAGGCGGAGAGGACCTGGAAGGCGGTGCCGAGCGCGCAGTGGCACATCACGTTGCGGTACGGATCGCAGCCGTCAGGGAGCGTCTCCGGCGGGATCGGAAAGCGATGCAGGTAATGCCGGTTGATCGCGTCGGCAAGTTTCCGGGCGGCGGCCTCGGGGATCAGGGAGGCGAGCCCCAGCTCCCAGAGCGTCGTCATCCGCCACCAGGGAGAGGTCCATTTCGGCCAGTACGGATCCAGGTCCATCGCGGCGGCCGCCTCCGGGGAGGCCAGCCACTCCACCGTCGCGCCGACTTCGTCGTCGATCAGAGTTTGGGCGCCCCGAGATGGAAGGTGAAGTCGCGGCCCATCCAGGTGATCACGTCCCCCTCCTTCAGGACGTGCTCCTCGAACTCCTTCCGGTTGATCATCGCCGGCTTCCACTTCCCGAGGTTGTAGATCACGAACGCGGTCGTGTCGCGGAGGATGAGGACATGGCGCTTGAGCACGCCGAATCCCGCGCCGCGGAAGTCGCACGACTTCTCCGTTCCCATCCAGGTGGCGGTTTTCATCACCGTGAACGTCTCGATTTTCCCGTCGGGACGGGGGAACGTGATGTAGCCGGCGAGGGCGCTCGAGCGTTCCTTGGCGATGCGCTCCATCGCGCGCTGGTCGACCAGGATCGTCCCTTCGATGTTGTCGTGACTGGCCGCCTTGGCGGGCTTGAACGACTCGGACTGCTGGGGTTCGCGGAAAAGAACCGAGAACTTGCCCATCCAGAACTCGTCGCCGTCGTTCAGGTTGTACTGGGCGATCCGCTGGCCGCGGACGTAGGTCCCGTTCTCGGAGAGGTCGATCAGGATCCAGACCCCTCCCGAGCGGAACAGCTGCGTGTGCTTGCGGCTGATCCCGACGTTCTCGATCACGATGTCGCACGACTTGTCGCGACCGATCATGACCTCGTCCTTGTCGAGCGAGTAGTGCTTGAGAACCTTCCGGTCGACCATCAGCGTCAGTTCCATGGCGCGCTAGCTCTCCCTTCCGTCGGGGCCGACGAAGCGGACGTCCGGGGCGGAGGAGAGGACGCCGGCCTTCACGCCGTCGGCCAGAAGGCGGCGGATCGCCGTTCTGCCCGTGTCGCCGAACTCGACGGTCCACTGGTTGACGTACATGGAGACGAACCGGTCGGCCTTCGCGCGGTCGAGGCCGCGCGCGTACGAGAGGGCGTGATCGAGCGCGGCGCCCCGGTGGGCAAGCCCGTGTTCGACCGAGGCGCGGAGTTCGCGGGCGATCCGCGCGAGGGTTTCCGGGCCGAGCGCGCGGCGGACGGCATTTCCGCCGAGGGGAAGAGGCAGGCCGGTCCGCTCCTTCCACCAGGCTCCGAGGTCGACGATCAGGTGGAGCCCCTGGTCGCGCCAGGTCAGCTGCCCCTCGTGAATGACGAGCGCCGCGTCCGCGCGACCGGCGTCGACGGCCTCGACCACCCGGTCGAACGCCTCGGGGACCGCGGTGAACCCGCTTTCCCAGAGCCGCGCGGCGAGGTACGCCGTCGTCCGGAGCCCCGGAACGGCCAGCCGGCGGCCGCGAAGCGACGCCAGCGGGGTGCGCGCGACGATCGTGGGGCCGTATCCGTCGCCGAACGAAGCCCCCGTCGTCAGGAGTGCGTAGGAGGAGGCGATCGCGGCATACGCGTGGAACGAAACCGCCGTGACGTCGTAGGTGCCCTTCTCCGCCTCCCGGTTCAGCGTCTCGATGTCCGAGAGCACATGACGGTAGGGGAGAGCCCCCGGGATGGCTCCGGTGGCGAGCGCGTGGAACATGAACGCGTCGTCGGAGTCCGGCGAATGCGCCAGGGTCAGGGAATCGGCCACAGGGTCTCCTTGCCGCCTTCCCCGTCCGCCCCGGGATCGGGATCCTGCTGAAGACGACCGGGCAGAACCGGGACTCGGAGAATTGCGACGCAGGATCATAGGAACCGGGCCGGGGGCGGTCAATGACGACGCCGGGGGTTTACCTGCCGAAGGGGCCGATCCCGGCGAGCCAGGCGACGGTGGCGGCGAGGGCCAGGAGGACGACGATCAGCAGGACCCAGGGGGCGCCCGTTGACCTGGGGTCCGGCTCCGTGCGGTTCGGAGACGGGGGCCGGTCGCTGACGACGGCCTTGATCGGTTCGGGGGGAGTAAGGAGTTCCAGGCTGCGCGACGGCGTGCTGTCGGGGGCGAACGCCCGGATGGCGGCTTCGAGCGCCTGGGCGAAGGCGCTCGCGCTGGAAAATCGTTCCTCCGGGGTCTCGTGGAAGGCGCGCTCCAGAATGGCGTCGGCGGCGCGGGGGACCTGGTGATTGAGCGTGCTGGCGGGCTTGTACCCGGTGAACGGCGTCTGCCCCGTGAACATCTCGTAGGCGAGGATCCCGAGCGAGTAGACATCGGTCGCCGGGTTGACGCGCCCGCCCTCCGTGAACTGCTCCGGCGCGGAGTAGATGACCGTGCCTCCCACGCCGGACGTCTCGGTGCCCGACTCGGAATCCCGTTTTCCCACCTGTGCGATCCCGAAGTCCGCGATGCGCACGACATTCTTGTCGAGAATGAAATTGTCAGGCTTGATGTCGCGGTGGATCACACCGCGGCTGTGCGCGTGATCGAGCCCCGCCGCCGCCTGCCGCAGGATCGACAGCGCCTCGTCCCTCTCCGGCCGCCCCCACTTGAGGCGCTCCCGCAGCGTCGGGCCGCTCACGAACTCCATCACGATGTAGTGGGATCCGCCGAACATCCCGGACCCGAGCCCCCGGATGATGTTGGGGTGGTCGAGTTTCTCGAGCGCCTCGGCCTCCGCCCGGAACATCGCAACCATGTCCTTGTTCTTCAGCAGCTCGCGCTTCAGGAACTTGATCGCAACATGGCGGTCCGTCGCGATCTCCGTGCCTTCGTAGATCGAGGCCATGCCGCCGCGGGCGCGGAGCGCGCCGAGGCGGAAGCGCTCGTGGATGATAAGGCCCCTCGGAAACGTCTCGGATTCCTGAGCCACGCGCGAAGGATAACAAAGCCCGCCCGGAGAATCCCGCATCCGGGAAGCGGCGGGGCGCGTAGGATGGACGGCCGCCGTCGCGGTGCGGTGCGCCGCGAGCAGGCAGGGGGGTGTCTCCGCCGCAGAAAATCAGGATTCCTGGAGTTGATTTCAGTTCTCGACGGTTGTTTCCCGAAGAAACGAGATTGCGGCCTCCGTGCCGCCGGTTCTGGCCCGCCCGCAGCAGGCCGAAGCTCATAGTGAGGTGAGTGATGCTGAAAACGCTCTTCATGGTCTGCGCCCTGGTTGCCGGGGCGGTCTTCGTCACCGGGTGTTCCGGCGGCGAGGAGAAGCATTCGGACAAGCACGAGTGCGCGGATTGCCAGAAGGCGGGCGCCGGGCACATGTGCAAGTCGTGTCAGGATTCGAAGTGGAGCGATGCCTGCGCCGAGTGCAAGAAGCTCGGGAAGGGCAACATGTGCGCCGAGTGCCAGAAAAAGGCCGCGGCCTCGACCTGCGACGCGTGCAAGGCCAAGGGCGCGGGGCATATGTGCAAGGACTGCCAGGCGACGGCCTGGAGCGAGTCCTGCGCGGAGTGCAAGAAGATGGGGAAGGGCAACATGTGCGCGGAGTGCCAGAAGGCTCACGGCACCAAGTAGGCGAGGCCGGACTTTCGAAGGGCCGGTATCCCGGAGGGGAGCCGGCCCTTTCTTTTTTCCCGGACTCCTGAAAGAATCCCCCGGGTCCCCACCTCTTGGGGGCACGTCACAGGGGGAAGTGAGGAGAAGCCTGATGCTCAGTTCCGTTCTGAAGGTCGCCGCCGTGATCGTCCTGACGCTGCCGCTCGCCGGATGCCTGTCGCTCTCGATCGGCGACAACAGCAGCGAGAGGACCCACCGCCAGAGCGAGTGCCGCCGGTGCGGGCAGGACCTTCCCGACCGTCTCTGCGGGGACTGCCAGGAAGATCTCTGGAAGGCGGACTGCGCCGAGTGCGCGAAGCTCGGGGCAGGGAAGATGTGCGGAGCCTGCCAGGAGAAGTCGGCGAGATAGCGCCCTGACAGCGGAACGGCCCCGGGGGACGGTCCCCCGGGGCCGGCTCTGATCCGGGCCGGCCCTACTCCTTCACGCGCTCCACGTACTCGCCGGTCCGCGTGTCGACCTTGATTTTCTCGCCCTCCGCGACGAACGGCGGCACCTGGATCGTCACGCCGGTCTCCATCACCGCCGCCTTGTACTGGTTGGTCACCGTCGCCCCCTTCAGGGCCGGGTCGGTCTCCTTGACGAGAAGGACCACGGTCGTCGGCAGGTCCACCCCGACCAGGTCCCCGTCGATGTACTGCAGGAGGCACATCGTATTCGGGAGCAGGAATCCCTTCTGGTCCTCCATCATCTCGGCCGGGACCGGGTTCTCCTCATAGGTGTTCTGGTCCATGAAGTAGAACGTCCCGCCCGACTCGTAGAGGTACTCCATCTCCTTCGCCTCGCTGGCGACCTGCTCGACCTTTTCGCCGGTCCCGAACCGCTGCTGCTTGGTCGAGCCCGTCTTGATGCTGCGCATCTTGCACTGCACCATCCCCCGCCAGTTGCCGGGGGTGACGTGGTTCGTCTCGGCGACCCGGTACAGCTCGCCCTCCAGCCGGAAGATCATGCCCTTGCGCAGTTCCGTCACATTGATCATGCCCATGTCACATCTCCGTCTGCACGTAGCTCTTCAGAATGGCCGGCACGTCGCCCGGCCCGACGCCCGAGAGGAGCCTTCCCTCCGGGACCACGACGATGTTCGGGCCGAGGTCGCAGGGACCCAGGCACCCGGTCTTCGTCACACGAACCGTCTCCTTCAGCCCGGCGGTCGCGACGGCGGCCTTGAGGGCGTCGAATGTCGGTCTGGCGTTCCTCGCCCCGCACGCCGGTTCCCCGCCCGGCCGCTCGTTGAGGCAGACCAGGATCATGCGCGAGTAGGGGCAGGGGGTGTCGTTCATGGGAGGGTTGGGGGGGTGGAGTCTACAGGATGGCGGGGCCGGGGCAAGGGGGCATCGGCGAAACCTGTGTCTGCGGGCGGCCTGGGAACCGGACGCGGGGAGATCCCGCCGGCGGCGGGACTACTTCAGCACCAGCCCCGAGATGTTGTAATACTTCGCCTCGGGGTGGTGCGCCACGATCGCGCAGGTGCTCTGCTCGGGCACGATCTGGAACGCCGAGGTGAGCGTCGTCCCGATCGCCTGTTCCGCGTCCAGGAGCGCGAAGACTTTCGCATTGTCCGCCAGGTCCGGGCAGGCGGGGTAACCGGGGGAGTAGCGTTTCCCGGCGCCGTGCGGCCCGCCCAGCTCCGCGCGGACCCTCCGGTGGAGGAACTCGGCCAGCGCCTCCGCCGTTTCGACCGCGAGACCGTGGAGGTAGTAGCTCTTCGAATACTCTCCCTTCGCATTCAGCTGGTCGCAGAGTTCGGTGGGCCGCGGGCCGACGGTCACGACCTGGAGACCGACGACATCCATGCGGTCGGGGTCGAAGTAGTCCGAGAGGCACAGGCGTTCACGGTCCGGCTGGCGGGGCCAGTCGAACCGGGCGCGTTCGCGGGAGGGGTCCGCAGGATCGTAGACCACGAGGGTGCCGTCCACGGTGCGGCACGGGAAGTACCCGTAGACCGCGCGCGGCTCGAACCAGCTCTCCTGGAGGGCCTCCGCTTCCATGCGGAGCAGCAGGGGTTTGAACTCCTCATCGATCACCCCGGCGACCGACTTTGCGGATTTCCCGTGCGCGCCCCAGCTCATCCGGAAGAGCGATTTGCGGTCGATGAGCGGGAAGATCTCGCGGAGGTCGAGGGCGGTGGCGATCCGCGGGCCCCAGAACGGCGGGACGGGGATGTTCGCGGCGGGGCGCACCGCGCGGGGGGCGGCGCGCGCGGACAGGTCGGGGGGCGCCGCGGGAGGGCGGCCGGCCTCGAGCTCAATGAGCGCGCGGACGTTCCGGTGCATCTCCTCGACCCGCGTCGCGCGCTTCGCCGGGTCCACGATGTCGCTCATCGCGTCCAGTCCGCTGAACGCATCCCCGCAGTAGTGAACCCCCCCGGCGTACAGGCGGCCGTCCTCGAGCACGTTCGCCTTCTTCCCGAACCTGGAATTGATCGCCGCACCGCCGATGATCACCGGGAGGTTCAGGCCGTGCTTGTCGAGTTCCTGCACGCAGTAGGGCATCTGGCGCGACGTGCTCACCAGCAGCGCCGAGAGGCCGATCGCGTCGGCGCGGGTTTCCTTCGCCTTCTCGAGGAAGTTCTGCACGGGCACCTGCTTGCCGAGGTCGTGGACCGTGTATCCGTTGTTCGTGAGGATCGTCTTGACCAGGTTCTTCCCGATGTCGTGGACGTCGCCGTAGACCGTCCCCAGGACGATCGTTCCCTTCGTGTACGAGTCGCTGCGGTCCATGAACGTCTCGAGGTAGGCGACCGATTTCTTCATCACCTCCGCGCTCTGCAGCACGAACGGCAGGATCAGCTCCCCGGTCGCCATCCGGTCCCCGACTTCCTTCATCGCGCCGAGCAGGACCTCGTTGATCACCTGCACCGCGGTGTACTTTTTCAGGGCCAGGTCGAGCAGCGGCTCGAGGCCCTCATGGATGCGGTTCAGGATATTGAAGTGCAGCTGTTCCTCGAGGGTGAGGGTCCGGGTCGGCTTCGGCGGCGCCTTCTTCTTTTCCTTCTTCTTCTCGAAGTGTTCGATGAACTTCGGCAGCGCATCGGGGTAGCGGTTGAAGATCAGGTTGTCCGCGAGCTCCCGCTCGGCCTCCGGGATCGACGGCCAGGGGAGGAGTTCGTTGGGGTGGACGAGCGCGACGTCGAGCCCCGCGTGGACGCAGTGGGTCAGGAACGCGCTGTTCAGGACCGCGCGCGCGCCGGGGCTCAGCCCGAACGAGACGTTCGAGACGCCGAGCCCGGTCAGCGAGCCCGGAAGCTTGTCCTTGATCCGCCGGATCGCCTCGATCGTCGCCACCGCGCTGTCCACGTACTCCGGCGAGCCCGTCGCGAGGGTGAACGTGAGGCAGTCGAAGATGAGCGCGTCCGGCGCGATTCCGAACTCGGTGCGCGCCTTCTCGTGCATCCGCGACGCCACGTCGAACTTGCGTTCCATCGTGGTCGCCATTCCCTGCTCGTCGATCGTCATCGCCAGAACCGCCGCCCCGTACTCCTTCACCATCGGCATCACGCGGTTCCAGCGCTCGTGCCCCTTCTCGAGATTCACCGAGTTGACGATGACCCGGCCCGGGTAGATCTTCATCGCCTCGTTGATGACGTCGTACTCGGTCGAATCGACGACGATCGGCGCGTCGACGGCGTGGGCGAGCTTCCGGATGAGCGTGGACATCTGCTGGCGCTCGTCGTCGCGTTCATTCAGGGCGACGCAGATGTCGAGCGCGTGCGAGCCACCCTCGACCTGGGCCCGGGCGATCTGGATGATCGCGGGCCAGTCCTCCTTGATGAGCAGTTCCTTGAGCTTGCGGGAGCCCTGGGCATTGACGCGCTCGCCCACGATCATCGGTTTCGGGTACTGGTGGAGCGGAACGGACTTCAGCATCGAGCTGATCGCGGGCTCGTACGGGACCTGCCGCGGCACCGGGGCCAGCCCGGCGACCCGCTCCGACAGCCGGCGGATGTGCTCGTACGTCGTCCCGCAGCAGCCGCCCGCGATCGAAATCCCGCGGCTCCGCACGAATTCCTCCATCGCGTCGGCAAACGGCCCGGGCTCGAGCGGGTAGACCGCGTCGCCGCTTCCCTCGTTCAGCGGAATCCCGGCGTTGGGCATGATCGAGACGGGGAGCGGCGACTTTTCGACGAGGAGGTGGACGGGGTCGCGCATTTCCTCCGGCCCGGTGGAGCAGTTGAGTCCCACGATGTCGACGCCGAGGCTGAGAAGTGTCGTGAGGGCGGCGCCGGCGTCGGTGCCGAGGAGCATGCGCCCGGTGCGGTCGAGGGTGACCTGGGCGATGACCGGCAGGGTCCGCCCGGCCGAGCGCGCCCACTGGCGGATGGCGAAAATCTGCGCCTTGACCTCGAGGATGTCCTGGGAGGTCTCGATCAGGAACGCGTCGGCGCCGCCGTCGGCGAGACCGCGCACCTGGTCGAGGAACCCGGCCTGGATCCGGTCGAAGGGGATGTTTCCGAGGGAGGGGTCTTCGCTCGAGGGAAGAAACCCCGAGGGGCCGATCGAACCTGCGACGAACCGGGGGCGCTCCGCGGTTGAAAAGCGGTCGCAGGCGGCGCGGGCCAGCCGGGCCGCGGCGACATTCTGGTCGTAGGTCCGCTCCCCGACACCGTACTCCTCCATCTTGAACAGGTTCGAGCCGAACGTGTTCGTCTCGACGCCGTCCGCGCCGGCCTCGAGGTACTTCTCGTGGATTTCGGTGATCACGGCCGGCTTCGTCTGAACCAGCCAGTCGTTGCACCCCTCCATCCGCGGCCCGCCGAAGTCCGCCGCCCTGAAATGGAACCGCTGGAGCATCGTCCCCATCGCGCCGTCCCAGACGAGGACGCGGGTGCGGAGGCTTTCGAGAAGGGTCGGCCGTGGAGGGGTGGGCGGGTTCATCGGGTCATTTCACCGGGATGCCGAGATGATCGACGCGCAGGAACCGCGAGAGTTCGAAAAGGACGCGGAGGACGTCCTCGGCGCGGTCGGGGGTGAGGCCGGCGAGGCCGCACGAGGCGGTGAGGAACGACTGGGACAGCGTCCGTTTCCGGTCACCGAGGGGCGCGATGGCCTGCAGCAGTTCCTTGAGGACGGCCCGCGAGTGGCCGAGCGGGACGGCGCGGTCGGTCGGGACGATCCCCCAGCCGATCCAGCCGCCGCGGTCGAGGTGGGCGCGGAGGGGCGCCTCGTATGCCGCGACGAACGCGCCGGCCCCCGAACTGACGTCCGGGTTCACGAAATCCGGGCCCAGCGACAGGATGTCATCCCAGGGGGCGCGCCCGCAGCTGTGCACCCCCGTCACCGCCCCCGCGCTGCGGGACGCCGAGATCGCCGCCGCCACCGCCTCCCGGGTCACGGCGTCGAGCGGCTCGGTCCAGGAGGGCTCGTCGAAGGCGATCACCGGCAGCCGGCCGACCTCGAGGATCCGTTCGGACTGCCAGGCGGCGTTCGCCCCCACCACCTTCGCGATCTCGCGGACATCCCCGCGGCCGGCGCGCCGCAGCGTCTCCGGACCCGCCACCTGGCCCTTGAGCCACCCGCCGACCGGGATGCGACGGAGGAGCTCCCCGAAGCCGGGGCACGCCCAGGTGCCGGGGCCGGCGAGGGCCTGGTCGAGCATGTTCTCACCCCGCGCGGGAAGCTGCGGCCAGAACGGAAAATCCCGGAACCGCTCCAGGACCCAGGCGGCGGCCTCGGCCGGATCGGCGTGGTAGAGGGAGCCGACGCCGGTGTAGCGGGCGAGGGGGAGGGGGCCGAACGGGGACGGGGAGGTCTGGGGGAAGGGAGGGGTCTCCGATGTGGGGGTGCGATCTTATGCGCCGGAGGGGGTGAGATCAAGGGGGGGTGCGGCCGGAAGTCGCTTGACCCGCGCTCCCGATAAGTGTTACCCTGTGCTAACTTAGCCGTGGTTAACTCCTGTCCGGAACCCCGCGATGCCGACCCACCTGACCGCCAGCCAGGAAAATTACCTCGAGCAGATCCTGCGCCTCGGACGGCGCCCCGTGCGCGTCCGGGACATCGCGGACGCGGCCGGCGTGAAACTCCCTTCGGTGACGCGTGCGATCGGGAAGCTGGTGGAAGGAGGGCTGGCGCGGCACGAGGCGTACGGGCGGGTGGAGATCACGGAAAAGGGGCTGGTGGCGGCGCAACTCGTGATGCGGCGCGACGAGTGCCTGACGCGCCTCCTGGTCCAGGTGCTCGGGGTTCCCGCGGGGCGCGCCGAGGCCGAGGTCTGCCGGATGGAGCACACGCTCGGGGATGAAGTCCTGGGACGGCTCGAGGTGCTCGTGGACTGGGCCCTGGCGCCGCGCAACGGGCGCTGGCGCGCCGGGCTGAAGTCACGCCTGAAGGCACTTCCCGCTTCCTCCGGATCGCGGGGAGGTGTCCGGGTCGGAGCCGGTGAGCCGCATGTCCGGGGGGGAGCAAAGGAGATCGAGTCATGAGGTGGATTCTCGCGCTGGCGGCGGTCCTGGGGCTGGTGGGGACGGCGGGCGCGGATGAGCCGCGGAAGGTCGTGGTCTGCTCCACGACGCAGGTGGCGGATTTTGCGCGGGAGGTGGCGGGGGACCGGTGCGAGGTGAAGTGCATCCTGGCGCCCGGGGCGGATCCGCACACGTACCAGCCGACGCCGGGGGACGCGGCGATGGTGGCGAAGGCCGACCTCTGTCTGGAGAACGGGCTGCACCTGGAGGGGAAGGACTGGATGCGGGAGCTGGCGCGCGGGGCGGGGAAGCCGGTGGTGACCTGCACGGACGGGGTGGAGCCGCTGGAACTGGAGGAGCACGGGGAGAAGGTGAGGGATCCGCACGCGTGGTTTTCCCCGGCGAATGCGGCGCGGTATGTGAACGCGATCGTGCGCGGGCTCTCGGCGATGGATCCGGGAGGGAAGGAAGGGTTTGAGGCGAGGGCGAAGCTCTACCTGCTGCAGCTGAAGGTGCTGGACGGGTGGATCCGCGAGCAGGTGGACGCGGTGCCGGTGGCGCAGCGGGTCCTGGTGACGAGCCATGACGCGTTCAATTATTTCTGCCGCGACTACGGGTTCACATCGCGCGCGCCGGTCGGCTGGTCGACCGGGTCCGAGGTCGGGGCCGGGATGACGCCGGAGCGCCGCCGGCAGGTGGTGGATTCGATCCGGGGCTTCGGGGTGAAGGCGGTCTTCGTCGAGACCAGCGTCAATCCCCGGATGGTGCGGGAAATCGCGAAGGAGGCCGGGGTGCGGGTCGGGGGGGAACTGTACAGCGATTCGATGGGGGAGGAGGGGTCCGCCGGCGAGACGTACATCGGGATGATGAGGGAGAACGTCCTGACGATCACGGGGGCGCTCAAATGAGGCTCCTGCTGGCGGCGCTGGCCTGGGTGGTGTGCGTGGGCGGAGTCGCCCTGTGGACGTCGGCGCGGACGGCCGTCGGATCCGGGACGCCGCCGGCGCGCGCCGGCGCGGAGGGCGTGTTCACGGTCGAGGCGACGGTCTCGTTCGCGGCGGAGCCGGACCTGTTCGCGCTCGAAACGGAGGGGGAGAAGGCGGCGGCGCTGCGGGTGACGGTGAACGGGGCGGAGGTGCTCCGGGCGGAATCCCGGGTCCTGCCGGGACGGCCCCTGGTGAGCGCCCCGGCGCCCGCGGTCTTCGCGGGGCGCAACGAGCTGTTCGTACAGGCTCATCCGCCGCAGCGGGATCTCGCTCGCTCGCACGCCGTGAGGATCCGGGTCCTGCGCGACGGGGAGCCCGTCGCGGAACGCACATTCTGGACCGTTCCGGGGACCCCTCTGGCGGAGACGTTTCCTCTCGACATCCCCGCGGCCGCGGCGCCGGGAGACGCGCATGGCCACTGATCCCGCGCCGGTCCCCGCCATCGACATCCAGCACCTGACGGTGAGCTACGGCCCCCGGCCGGCGCTGCTCGACGTCACGCTCTCCGTCGAGCCGGGTCGCCTGGTCGGCATCATCGGCCCGAACGGCAGCGGCAAGTCCACGCTGATCAAGGCCATCCTGGGCTTCGTGCCGCGGGACTTCGGCACCGTCCGCGTCTTCGGCCAGCCGGTCGAGGAAGCGCGGGGGCGGATTGCTTACGTGCCGCAGCGGGGAAGCGTGGACTGGGATTTCCCGGTGACGGTGGGCGAGGTCGCGATGATGGGGCGCTACGGGCGGATTCCGTTCTGGCGGAATCCCGCGGAGGAGGATCACCGCGCCGTCGCGGAGGCTCTGGAACTGGTCAAGATGTCCGACTTCCGGAAACGGCAGATCGGGCAGCTCTCGGGAGGGCAGCAGCAGCGGGTCTTCATGGCGAGGGCGCTGGCGCAGGGAGCGGACATTCTTCTCCTCGACGAGCCCTTCGCGGGCGTCGATGCCGCGACCGAACGCTCCCTGCTCGAGGTGCTGGGGCGGGCGCGGGAGGCGGGAAGGACCCTCCTTGTGGTCCATCACGACCTGGCGACCGCGGCGCGGCACTTCGAGCGCCTGATCCTCCTCAACCAGAGGCTCTACGCATACGGGCCGCCCGCGGCGGTGCTGAGCGACGACCTCCTGGAGGAGGTCTACGAAGGGCGTCTGCAGTCTCTCGGGCCGCGCCGGGCTCCAGGGGGGGGCGCATGACGACGCTGGCGGAGGCGCTGTCCCAGCCGTTTTTCCAGAAGGCCTTCCTCGCCGGGTCGATCGTGGCGGTGGTCTGCGGCGTCGTGGGCTGCCTGGTCGTCGTGCGGCGGATGGCCTTTCTCGGGGACGCCCTGTCCCACGCCATGGTGGCGGGGGTGGGCGGCGGGTACCTGGTGATGAAGCTGGTTTTCGGGCTGGAGGCGCACGCGCCCGGGATGATCCTGGGAGCGCTGTTCTCCGCCGTGATCACGGTCGCGATGATCTCCTTCGTCTCGCGCGTCTCCAGGCTGAAGGAGGACACCGTCATCGGCATCATCTACTGCGGCGTCTTCGCCGCGGGGATCGTGCTCGTCTCGGTGTTCCGGAACCACATCCACATCGACCTGATTCACTTCATCATGGGCGACGTCCTCGGCGTGACCGACGCCGATCTCTGGATTTCTGCCGTGGTTGCGGCGGCGGTGCTGAGCGTGATCGCGCTGTTCTTCCGGTCGTTCCAGGTGGCTGCGTTCGACCCGGTGCTGGCGGCGGCCGTGGGGATCCCGGTCGTGGTCGTGGACTACGCGCTGACGCTCTGCGTGTCGCTCGTCGTGGTGAGCGCGGTGTCGATGGTCGGGGTCGTGCTCGTCGTCGGGCTGCTCATCACCCCCGCCGCGACGGCCTACCTGCTCAGCGACCGGCTCGACCGGATGATGCTCCTCGCGGCGCTGTTCGGCGTCACGTCGGTCGCCGGGGGGCTCTGGCTGGCGCTGCGCCTGGATTCGGCCGGCGGGGGAGCGATCCTGCTCTTCGCGACCGCCCAGTTCCTGGCGGTGCTCGTGGCGGCGCCGCGTCACGGGCTGCTGGCGGGGTGGCGACGGAGGCGGAGGCTGGTGCCGCAGCAGGTCGTGGAGGACGTGCTGGGATCGATCCTGCGGGCCGGGGGACGGCCGATCGCGCTGGGAGCGATCGCGCCGCATGTCCATGCCGACCGGTCGCGCCTGGTGCACGCGCTCCGGAATCTGACGGCGGACGGCTTTCTCGAGGGAGGAGCGGCCGGCTGGACCCTCACGGAGGAGGGGACCCGGCAGGCCCGGCGGATCCAGCGCGCCCACCGGCTCTGGGAGACCTACCTCGCCCGCGCCGGCGTCCCCGAGAGCGAACTCCATCGCCGGGCCCACACCCTGGAGCATGTCCATGACGAGGACGCCGTCGACTACATCGACGACCTCCTCGGCCACCCGGAAACCGACCCTCATGGCGCTCAGATCCCGGAAGATTTCGTGCATCTGGAAGGAAGCGCCTCGGTGCCCGTGAGCGTCCTGCGGACCGGCTGGAGGGCGGAGGTGGTCTCGGTGGGGGACGCGGCCCGCTCCCTGGGATTCGGCGCGGGCGAGCTGCTGACGGTGCTGCCCCGCCGGGATGCGGGCGCGACCTGGGTCGTCGGGCGTGCGGACGGGACGGAGGTCCCGCTCACCCACGCCGCGGCCGATGCCGTCATGGTCCGGGTGCTGGCCACCGGCTCCCGCCCCCCCGCGCCCTTTCCCCCCCAGGTCGGCTGACCGTCCTGCCCAGCCGTCCCCTCCTCTGCTATCATCCGCCCGTGAACCGGTTCCACCTCCTCGCCGCAGCCGCCATCGCCCTCCCCGCCCTGGGGTTCCTGCAGGCGGGCTGCCGGACGGAGCCGAAAGGAAAACCGGTCGTCGCCGCCACGATCCCCGTGCTGGCCGACTTCCTGCAGCAGGTCGGCGGCGCGCACGTCGAGGTGCGGCTGATCGTCAAGCCGCACGAGAGCCCGCACGGGTTCCGGCCGGGACCGGACCATGTGCGGCTCGTGGCGGAGACGCGGGCCGTCTTCGCCAACGGCCTGGGGCTGGAACCGTGGCTGGACGGGCTCCTCGGGCAGGCCGCCGGGGAACGGAAGGTGCATCTCGCGACCCGCGGCGTCTCTCCGATCCAGGCCGCCAACGGCGCCGACCTCGACCCCCACGCCTGGCTCGACCCGGTCCGCGCCGTGACCTACGTCCAGAACGCCCGCGACCTCCTGATCTCCCTCGACCCGGACCGCGAACCCGAATACCGCTACGCCGCCGAAACCTACATCGAACAGCTCCGCGGCCTGGACGGCGACATCAACTCCATGACCGGCGGAATGCCGCCGGACCGGAAGCGTCTGCTGCTGCCCCACGACTCGATGCGGTATTTCGGTTCGCGGTACGGTTTTCACACCGCGGGACTCGCTCCGCCCGGGGTTCCCGCGACGGAGGAGATGAAGCTGGAAGCGCTGGACTGGCTGGCGGAGAAGCGGACGCCGGCGATGTTCCAGGAGGCGGGGCACGACGAGGAGGAGATGCGGAAACTGCTCTACAAGCGCGGGGGAGGAAGGCTCTCCGAGCCGCTCTTCACGGATACCCTGGACGCTCCCGGGAAGCCCACGGGGTCGTACCTGGGGGCGATGCGCCACAACGCGTCGCAGATCCGGGAGATGCTCCGCTAGGCGGATGGCGCGATTCCGCCAGCGTTTCTACGTCTGTCCGCTGGTCCTCGTGCGCGGGCACTGGCGGCCGGTGGTGGACCTCTACGACGCGCCCTGGTCGTGGCTTGCGGACCTGGGGGAGCGCCGGCTGGTGCAGGCGTTTGCAAAATCGTCGCTGATCTCGAAAATGGACCGGGACCGCCGGATGCGGGCGGTGGACGGCGAGGCGTTCGACGTTCTCCAGGAACTGACACATCGCGAGGGCGGGGCGGAGCTTCTCCGCGGCTCCCTTGCGCGGATCCCGGATCTGGCCGCGGCGGCGCGCGACGCGCTGTCCCGCGCGCCGGTTCCCCAGGAAGGAGTCTTTCATGCGCGCGCTCGTGCTGACGGCCCTGCTGGCTCTGCCGGCCCTCGCGGACGACACGATCACGGTCTATGCCCGGGGGGAGGTGACGGTCCGGCCGGACACGATGGAACTGCGCTTCAGGGTCGCCGCGAAGGCGGAAAAGGCGGTGGACGCGGTGATCAAGATCGGGGAGAAGGCCGGGAAGGTCCGGGATGCGATGGCGGAGGCGGCGAAGGAGCGCAAGATCGAGGCGGCCCCGATCCGCAGTGACGGCCTGGAATTCCGGAACGCGGTCGACCCGGATGAAGCCGGGGCGATCTTCGGCGGCGGGGTGGCGGAGCCGCCGCCGGGAGACGTCCTGGTCGAAACGACGATCGCGATGACGGTGGACGGCCTGGATCGGATGAAGGATGAGGAGATCGCCGACCACGTGAGCGCGATCGTGGACGGGGCGATCGGCGCCGGGGCCGTCTACAGCGGCGGTTTCCAGTGGGACTGGACCGGCCAGCGCGCCGTCCCGGCGTCGGTCATCTTCCGCGTGAAGGACCCCGCCGCCGCGCGCGCCGCCGCCTACGAGGCCGCCGCGCAGGACGCGAGGCGGAAGGCGGCGGAACTGGCGAAGTCGTTCGGTCGCGAGGTCGGGACCGTGGCCCGCGTGGAGGACATCGGCTCGAAGCCCCCCTCGGGAGTCGAGACGCCGGCGGTCGAACCCCCGGCCCGCTTCGAGGAATGGCGGCGGACGGGGGAGTCGACACTCGCCGTCGATCTCAAGGTCGAGTTCAGGCTCAAGTAGGGTCCGGCTCGACTAGTCGGAGCCCGCAGGCGCGGACCACGCCGAAGGGCTCAGAAACGCGTCGGCCGCGAGCGTCATCGGGGATCCGTCCGGGAAGACGTCGACACGTCCCTGGAAGAAGAGCACGTTGATGTCTTCCTTGGTTCCGTGATTCGTGATCTCGTCCGCCGCGAACGGCAGGTCGCCGGGAGCGGAACTCGAGACGCCGGAGGCGGGAATGACGTACGTGGAGCCGGTGCCGGACGGCGGGGTCCAGGTGCCGGTCGAGCCGAGCACCTGGAAGTGGGTCCCTGAGCCGGTTTTCCCGCGGACGGCGCATCGGAAGAGGGAGCCATCCGAGGCCATGTCGGGCCGCCAGAGGCTGGAGAACCAGAGGGTCGGCGAGGGGGGCGGGAAGGAGGCGTACTTTTCCCGGTAGATGTTGAAGTAGATCCCGAGCATCTTGAGGTTGTTCTTGCAGTCGGTCTTGCGGGCGGCGCGGCGTGCGCCCATCAGCGCCGGGAGAAGGAGGGCCGCAAGGATGCCGATGATGACGATGACGACGAGAAGCTCGATCAGCGTAAAGGCTCGTTTTCGCATGGGGATCCCCGTGGATGCTGGCGAGGGCGGGGGACGCGGGCGCCGGTCCGTAGAGACCGGGATCGTCCCCGGGATGGGCTTCATCCTAGCAGCCGGCACAGGGTCCCGCCCGGGCGGATTTCAGGTTTTTTTCGGCCGCGCGGGGAGGGGCTTCCCGGGGAGAATCGGGAAACCGGCGTCCGTCCGGGTGGTATTCTCTGCGCATGAGACTCCGGTCCGTCGCCGCGGCACTTCTCCTCGTCTGCGGAACGGCCCGTGCCGAGGAGCCCCGCGACCCGATGTCCGACGACCTGCTGCGCCGCCGGGTGCTGGACACGATGGCGCCGGTCATCGCGCGCTGCCTGCCTGCGAAGGACACGACTCATCCGGTCTTTCACGGTTGTGTGGACTGGCATTCTTCGGTTCACGGTCACTGGGCGCTGTTCCGGACCGACCGCGTCACGGGGGCGCACGCCCGGGAGGCGGATCTGGCCGACCGGTCGCTGGAGCCGGAGGGGCTGGCGAAGGAGATGCGGGACCTGGCCCGGGACCCGTCGTTCGAGATGCCGTACGGGCGTGCGTGGTTCCTGCTGCTGGCGGAGGAGCACGCGGGGTGGGCCGCGAAGACCGAGGGTCGGGACGCGGCGAAGCTGCGGCCGCTTGCCGACGCGATCGCGGACTCGCTGGTGGCGTTCTACTCGGGTGAGGCGCCGGACGTGGCGACGCGGGAGTACGACAACGCGAGCTGGGCGCTGCTCCGGATGCACCGCTGGTTCGCGCACACGGGGGACGAGGCTCGTCGGAAGAAGGTGGAGGGGTGGATCGCGGGGCTGCGCGGGCTGGAGGGTGCGGACGAGGGATTCGCGTTCGATCGCGGGCACACGGACTTTTTCTCGAGGTTCGGGAACTTCGCGACGGCGGTCGTAAAGACGCAGGACAGGCCGGCGATCGAGGGGTTCCTGCGCCGGCATCCGATCCGGGACGAGGACCTCCGGCCGCTGGTCGAGGTCGGGAGGGCCGCCCATCATCTCGGCACCAACTGGTCCCGCGCCTGGGCGTTCGCGGCGCTGGCGGACGCCGCGCCGGAGGAGGCGGACCGGACGCGGTTCCACGCGGCCTGGCGCGCGCATGTCGAACAGGGACTGAAGCAGCACGTGCTCTCCGTCGGCGACGTCTGGTCCTACGACCACTGGGTCCCGCAGTTCGCGGTCTACGCGGTGACCGGGAAGTAGCGGGCCGCTCAGGTCTCGCGGACGACGAGCCCCTCCGGGCCGACGCCGATCCGGAGCGTCCCCGGGAGCGGCCGCGTGAGGAGCCGCCTGGCCACCGGCCCCACGACGGAGCGCTCGATCAGGCGCTGGAGCGGCCGCGCGCCGTAGACGGGGTCGAATCCGTGGCGGGCGATCCAGCCGACCGCGTCCTCGTCGGCGTCGAGCGGGATCCCGCGCCGGCGGAGTCCTTCCCGCTCTCCCACCAGGGCGAGCTCGCGCCGGACGATTCCCGTCACCGCCGTCTCGTCGAGCGGACGGAACGGGACGACCTGGTCGATGCGGTTGAAGAACTCGGGGCGGAAGAAAGCCCGGACCTCGCCCTCGATCCGCTGCTCCGGTCCGCCGCCGAATCCCAGCGACCGGCCGCGCGGGGTGCCGAGGTTCGTGGTCAGGATCACGACCGCGCTCCGGAAGTCGGTGACCCGCCCCCAGGCGTCGGTCAGGAGCCCCTCGTCGAGGACCGTCAGCAGCGCGTCGAAGAACGCCGGGTGGGCTTTCTCCACCTCGTCGAAGAGCACCACCGAGAACGGGCGCTCCCGGACCCTGCCGAGGAGCCCGCCCGGGTCGCCCGCCCCGCCGACGAGCCGCGCGATCTGGCCCGGATCCTGGAGTTCGCTCATGTCCACCCGGACGAGCGGGTCGACCGCCTGCCCCGCGCCGAAGACATATTCCGCGATCGCCCGTGCGGACGCCGTCTTCCCGACGCCGGTCGGCCCGGCGAACAGCAGCGTCGCGACGGGGCGCGCGGGGTCGTTGAGGCCGGACTTGAAGAGCTGGACGACGCGGGCGAGGCGGTCGACCGCTTCGGGCTGGCCGACGATCCGGGCGGCGAAATGGCGGCGGAGGTCGTCGCCGGGAAGGGGGATGTCGTCGCGGAGGAGGACGTCCGGGAGTCCGGTCTTCTCGATGACGGCGAGGAGCACGTCGTCCGCATCGACGCGGCGGCGCCGGCGCGAGGCGGCCTCGGAGAAGCAGGTGCCGAGCAGGCGGACCGCCTTGCCGGGAAACGACTCGTGGGGGATGTGGCGGCGGGCGAGGCGGACGGCGGACTCCAGCGCCGCGCGGTCGAAGGTGATGTCGTGGTCGCGCTCCGCGAGCGCCGCCGCCCTCTCCAGCACGGACAGCGACTCCCCGTGCTCGAGCGCCGGCAGCGGCCAGATTTCGAACCGGTCGAAGAACGCCGGCAGCCGCGGGCGCAGCGCCTCGAGGGCACGCGGGGTGATCTCGCCCGCGATCCGGATCTCGCCGCGCTCGAGGAACGGGGCGAAGAAGGCCGCGACGGAGTCCTCCGGACCGTCGCCGCCGGCCTGCAGCAGCCCCGCGACATCCTCGATCCAGAGCGTGTCGTTCAGCCGGGAGAGTTCGCGCGCGATCGTCTCGCAGATTTCCTGCCAGTCCCCGAGCCAGCGCGCGCCGGAAATCAGCCGGTGCGCCGCCGTCTTCCAGAATCCGCGCCCCCCGAACGCCGACCCGGACGCCGTCCGCTCGTGCGCCCGGCGCGCCGCCTCGTGCAGCACGCAGGTGCGGCCGCTTCCCGGCTCCCCCACCACCAGGACGCTTCCCTGCGGCGACACCAGAATTCCCGCCAGCGCCTCGATCTCCGCGTCCCGCCCGAAGACGGCGCCGGGAAATGTCGCG
>JABWAY010000274.1 GCA_013360825.1 Candidatus Brocadiia bacterium
CGCGGCTCCGCCGCCCGCGCATCGCGTGGAGGCGCGGCTTCAGGTCGGCGGCCCGCACGCGGCCTCCCCGGGGCACCCGTCACCGCCCTCCCGGATGAGCGGCTGGATCGGGACCGGATTCGGACTCTCCCTGGCCGGCCTGATCCTCGGCCTCATCGCGCTGCTCGTCGCCTGGGCCTCGTCCAGCGTCACCGGCTCCGCCGTGGTCGGCGGAATCGCGGCCTCCCTCGTCGGCGTCGGAACCCTCTGCGCGGTCATCGGAACCGTGGACCTGCTGTTCGCCGCCGGGAAGAAGCACGGCTTCGGGCTGGCGGTCCTCACCTTCTGTTTCGACTTCGCATTCCTGGTCCTGATCGGGATCACGTTCATGGTCGCCCAGAAACCCGGGGGCGCGCGGATCGGTCCCTTCGGCGTCCCGTCGCCCGTCTCCGGGGCGGACGCCGAAATCGCGGATCCGTTCCACTCCAGCATCGAGCGACCGCTCTACTGGCAGCGCCGGACGGCGGAGAGCGCCCGGACATCTTCGGAACTCCGGAGCGCGTGGTCCAGGACGGGCGGTCCGGGGAATCCCGACGGCATCGTCCGGGCCCACCGGGTCGAGTATGCGACCCGGTCGGCGGGCGCCTCGGCGTCCTACCTGGTCATGGAACTCGCCCCAGGGGTCGATCCGGAGACCGTGCGCGTCCGGCTCCCGGTCATGAACGACTGGTTCGGCCAGGGCCGGGTCTGGGTCGCCCTCTACGCTCCCACGCCCATGACCCCGGACGATGTGCACAGCTATGCGTTGGTCCGCTCGAGCCTGGGGAAGGCCGTCGAGGGGGCCGCGCCGCCGGTCGAGGTGGAAGCGGCGCCCGAGCGGCGCCGCTGACCTCACGGGACGTGCGCGCTGAGGCGCGCCTCCGGACCGCGCCTTACTGCCCCGGGGCCGGGGGGGTCGGGGGAGACACCGAGTCGCGCGTTTCCGGCTCGTGCGGATCCTTCTTGAACTTCTGCTCGCGACCCTGCCACTCCACCTTCAATTCCTCGGTCCCGTCTTCCCCGGTGACCAGGTCGTAACGGACCGCCTTCGCGTCGGAGAGTTCCTTCACCTTCTCCCGGACGTCCACCATCTTCTTCGAATCGTCCGCATCGTCCTTGAAGATCATCTCCGCGTTGCCGATCCGGATCGAGTCCCCGCTCTTCAGCGGACTCTCCGTGATCCGCACGCCGTTCAGGATCGTCCCGTTGCTCGACTGCAGGTCCATCAGCAGCCAGCCTTCCGGCGTCTTCAGGATCGTGCAGTGATTCCGCGAGGCCGCCGGCTCCGTCAGGCGCACCACGCATTTCTGGGAACGCCCGATCAGCGTCTCGACGTCGTCGAGCTGGTGGTCGTGGACGTAGTCCCCTTCCCGAATCGTCAGCTTTGCCACGAACCCGCCCCTCCCCCGCTGTCCGCCCTCATCGCCCTCAGGTGCTCCAGGAACGGCCGGTACCCGCGCTCGATCCCGAGCCGCTCCGACAGCACGCCGATCCGACGCAGCATCCGCTCCGTCAGGTCCTCCCCGCGCTCTTTCCAGCCCGGATCGCAATAGAAGACCCGGCACGACAGCGGCCGACCCTCGCGGGCCGTGCACAGGTTGTCCCGCTGGTAGGGACAGGTCTCCTCCCCGACGGGACCCTGCGGCGCCCCGTGCCGGGACGCAAACAGGAGCGCCTCCGCCCGGGTCGCGTAGAGCCGGTGCCCGTACTCCCCGAACCGGCAGCAGGCGCCGCTGCGGTCGCATCGCGGGCTCGCCCCGGAAACCTCCCGCTCGACCTCCGCGTAAATCTCCTCCATTCCCGACGCCAGCTCCGCCTGCAGAGTCCCTCCGGGTCCGTGGACGGCCCCGGGCCCGGCGGAAGTGGTGGACTCAGAGAATCGAGGGGCGATCATGGCGGTTTCCGGATGCGAGTCTACTTCCCCCACCCTGCTCTTTGAAGAAAAAGGGACGCCGGGTCCTTCCCGGCGCTCTGCTTGACCCCCTCCTCCGTCCGTGCTGAAATCTCTCCATGAGCACCTGGGACGGCACCGAGCGGCGGAAGAAAAAGCGATTCGGCGTGCGGGGATGCACGCTGCGGTACAAGAAGGGCGGGTTGCTCTCCTTCCTGAGCTCCTACAGCGACAAGCTGCTGACCCTGAACCTCTCCGAGACCGGCTGTCATTTCATCGCCCGCAGGGCGGTTCCCGCGGGAATGCCGATCGCCGTTCTCCTGGAGGCGCCCCAGGCGGGCGACCGGATCTCCGCGTCCGGCCGCGTCGTCTGGTGCGCGAAATCGAAGGAGCACGAGGCCTTCCACGTGGGCGTGGAATTCCTGTCGGTCCCGAAGGCGGGGAGGATCCAGCTGAAGGTGCTGATCGACAACTCGGTCCTCGAGAAGATCGACCTGTCGACGAAGGTGTACCTGAAGGAGATCGAGAGGCTCTGATGGAGCCCGGGCGCCGCGCACGGGAGCTGCGGACGCTTCTGACGGAAGCGTCGCACGCCTACTACGTGCTGGACGACCCGGTGCTGAGCGACGCCGAGTACGACCGCCGGTTCCGGGAGCTGCAGGATCTGGAGGCGGCGCACCCGGAGGTGGCGACGGCCGATTCGCCGACGCGGAAAGTCGGGGCGCCGCCGCGGGAGTCGTTCCGGCAGGTGAAGCACACGGTGCCGATGCTGTCGCTGGAGAACGCGATGACGGACGCGGAGTTCGGGGAATGGCACGCCCGCGCGGTGGAGGCCGCCGGGGGGAGCATCCCGGAATTCGTCGTCGAGCCGAAGGTGGACGGGACCGCGGTGGAGGTGGTGTACGAGGACGGCCTGTTCACCGGGGGATCGACGCGCGGGGACGGCGAGGTCGGCGAGGACATCACCGACAACCTCCGGACGATCCGCGGACTGCCCCTCCGGCTCCGCGGCAGCGCACCCGGGCGACTCGAGCTGCGCGGAGAGGTGTACTACCCGCTGCGCGCGTTCGCGAAGATGAACGAAGAGCTGGCCGCGCGTGGCGAGAAGACCTTTGCGAATCCGCGCAACGCCGCGGCGGGGACGCTTCGGCAGCTCGACCCCGGGGTCACGGAGCGCCGGCCGCTGCGGATCGTCATCCATGGGCTCGGGGAGTCGAAGGGGCTGAAGGCCGCGACACACGCCGGGTGCCTGGAGCAGCTGGCCGCGCTGGGGCTGCCGACCTGCGGGCGGGACCTGGAGCGGGGCCGGTCGGTCGAGGAAATCCGTGCGGTCCACCGTCGCTGGATGGAGGCGCGGGACGGGCTGGAGTTCGAGGTCGACGGGATCGTCGTCAAGGTGGACGACTTCCGTCTCCGGGAGGAAATGGGGTTCCGCACGCGCAGCCCGCGGTGGGCGATCGCGTGGAAGTTTCCGCCGCGGGAGGAGGTCACCCGGATCGTGTCGATGTCGGTGAGCGTCGGCCGCACCGGGGCGCTGACCCCGGTGGCGGAACTGGAGCCGGTGAAGATCGGGGGGGTGACGGTCAGCCGGGCGACGCTGAGCAACCCGGGGCTGGTCGCGAAGAAAGGGGTCCGGATCGGGGACTGGGTCACGGTCCGCCGCGCCGGGGACGTCATCCCGGAAATCGTGGGCGCCGTGACCGCCCGCCGGACCGGCGAGGAGCGGGAGTTCGAGATGCCCGCGGCGTGCCCGGTCTGCAGGGCCGCCGTGGTGCAGGCGGAGGGGGAAGCGGTGCCGCGATGCCCGAACGCGTCCTGCCCCGCCCAGGTCAAGGGGACGCTCCTCAACTTCACGCACGCCATGGGCATCGACGGGTTCGGGGAGAAGCTCGTCGACCAGCTGGTCGAGCGCGGCATTGCCACCGACATCGCCGCCCTCTACGCGCTGACGGCGGACCAGCTCGCCGGTCTCGACCGGATGGGCGACAAGTCGGCGCAGAACCTGATCGAGGCCCTCCGGGCCTCCCGGTCGACGACGCTGGAACGCCTGCTCGGGGCCCTCGGCATCCGCCTGGTCGGCGGATCGACCGCGCGCGACCTCGCCCGCCATTTCGGCGACCTCCGCCCGATCATGGACGCCACCCCCGAGCGGCTGATGCAGGTGCCCGAGGTCGGGGAACGCGTCGCGGCGGAAATCCACGCCTGGTTTGCGAACCCCTCCAACCGCGCCATGGTCGAGCGCCTTCTCGCCGCCGGCATGACCTGGGAGGCCCCCCGGCCCGCCGAGGGCGGACGGCTGCAGGGACTCAAGTTCGTTTTCACGGGGGAACTCGTCAGGATGGCGCGCCGCGAAGCGGAGACGCTCGTGGCGGAACTCGGGGGAAAGGCCTCGTCCAGCGTCTCCCGCCAGACCAGCTTCGTCGTCGCCGGGCCGAACGCGGGCTCCAAGCTCGACAAAGCCCGGCAGCTCGGCGTGAGGATCCTGACCGAGGACGAATTCCTGGCGATGGTGCGGTCGTAGACCGGGGAGGCGCCCCGGCGCTTCCGGCATCGGACGACCGCCCGGCGGGCGCTCCCGCGTCCCCGCCTCCTGTCCCCCCCGCGCCATCTGGTGTACACTTCTTCGATGCGAGCCGGCTCCAATGCGGACGTCCAGCGCCTCCTCGACTCGGAACTCGCGAATGTCCGCCGGGTCTCGGGAGGATTCCCCAGGTCGTTCAAGACCCCTCGAGAGACGATCGCCGCCCTCCTCTCCCTCCTCGCCCTCCGCCAGCGGTACTTCGCACTCCTCGGTGAACACTTCTCCGTCTTCTCCTTCGACGGCATCGTCGCGATGGATCGGCTCGACGAGGCGCTCCTGGTCGATGCCAGCGAGCTGCTCGGGCGACGGCCGTCCTCCGCCGGGAACGAAGCGACGGAACGGGCGCTGGGAGAGGCCATGGAGGATCTTCCGGTGGTGCGCGAGCATCCGGTCGGGTACGAGGTCCTGTTCCTGATCCGGCGCATGTTCGAGGCGTTCGACGAGGTCCTGGAGTTCCGGACGGAGCTCGAAGACGAGGGGCTGCGGGAGCCGTGGGAGGCCGCGTTCCTCGACCGGCTGGCGCTGGCGATCGCGAAATTCGTCACCGACCGGAAGACCCCCGTCGCGCGTCACTTCAGCGACGTCCAGCGGGAGCACCTGGTGGTGGAGCGGCTTCACTGCCGCTGCGGGGAGGCCAAGTTCTCGGTCACGCACCAGTCGCTGATGACGGAGGCCGGGGGGGCGATGGTCGACCGGCTGGAGGTGCGCTGCGCCGGGTGCGGGGCGTCCCACTCCCTCGAGTTCCCGCTCCCGTTCATCGGCGACCTGACGGTCGCGTGACGCGCGCGCAGATCCTGACGGTCGGGGGGGGCACCGGGCAGGCCGCGGTGCTGTCCGCGCTTCAGGGCGTCCCCGCCACGGCGGTGGTGGGGGTCACGGACGACGGCGGTCACTCCGGACTGCTCCGGCGCGCGCTCGGGATCCCGCAGGTCGGCGACCTCAGGAATTGCCTCGCGGCGCTCGCCCCGGCGGGCAATGCGGTCGGCGACCTCCTCCGCCACCGGTTCGAGCGGGGGGCGCTGGAGGGAACGTCCACGGGGAACCTGATGCTGGCCGGGCTCGCGCTGGACCGGGGCTCGCTGACGCGCGCGGCGATCGAA
>JABWAY010000275.1 GCA_013360825.1 Candidatus Brocadiia bacterium
GCGGCGGAAACGGATTCGACTTCTCCGCAGGGCGGGCTACCACATCTCGCAATTGCCCAGCTGCACGCCGTGGATTGGGCCGACTTTTGCGGAGTAGGACTAAGAGAGAGCCGCTCTCGTGGCCGGACTCCTGGCGGTCGCTTCGTTCCTCGCGGTAAGGCTGTGGCCAATGTCCAGCCCTTCGGACCCGGAGGCCGCGACCCCCGTGCCAGCCAGGAAGGTCGGCGATTCACCGACGCATCCGGCCGGAGGACCCTGCTCTGGTCCCGTACCAGGCTCGAAGCGGGGGCTCGCGAGCCGGGAAGCGCCGACGCGGTCGTGGTCCTCGGCCCCTGGGCGAGCGTGCAGGGTCGGGTGGTCGCCGCCGACGGCTCGCCGGCCGCGGGGCTGGCCCTCGATTCCGTCGCGCGGCCGCCGTGGGACGGAGAGGATCCCGAGAGGGAGTTCTTCCGGCAGATCTTCCCAGCACCGCGCTGAATCGGCCGCAGATCTTCCAAGCGCCGCGACGTCAGAATGCCGATCCCGCCCTGCGCCGAACCCTCTTCAGCAGGCCTCCAGCTCTACCCCGAGGACATCCTCGCTGCCCACACGGAACCGTGAAGCGCCAAGAAATCTCGTGGAGCGGCACCGCGGAGGCCGCAGAATCCGGCCATGCCCGCCACCGGCTTCTCTGTCTTCCTCGCGACCGGGTGCGGCCTGGGACGGTTCCGGTACGGCGGCACGCTGGCCTCGGTCGCGGCCTGTTTCGCCGCGGTGATCGTCCAGGATTCGGCGCTCCCGGACCGGCTGGAGTTCGCGGGGCTCGCGGTGCTGGCGTCGGCGGTCTGCCTCGCCTGCGGCGGGGCGGCGGAGGCGGCGTTCGGGCGCAAGGACCCGCTCGAGGTCGTCGCCGACGAGTTCGCGGGGATGTGGCTCGCCCTCGCCATCGCCCCGCCGGCGTCGTCGCTCCCGGTCCTCCTCGCGGCCCTCGTCGCCTTCCGGATCCTCGACGGCGCGAAGCCGTTCGGGATCGGAAAGCTCCAGAAAATCCCCGGGGCCGCCGGGATCCTGGTCGACGACCTCGTCGCCGGGGCGGGCGCCGGCGCGGCCGCCTGGGGAGTCTCCCTCATCCCCGCCCTCGCCTGACCCCCGCCAGGAATCCGCTCAGGTCCCTCGACTTGCCCCCGGCACTTCCCGTAGAATCGCCCGCTCAACTTATGGGGGCAACCGCGATGGGGGAAAGTGCGCGGCCGGAGGCGGCTCAGGATCCCTCGCGCCCCCTTGCCGGAGACCCGGTCGCGGAACTGCGCGCGGAGAAGCAGCGGCTGGAGACTCTCGTCCGGAAGCAGGCCCTCGACTTCAAGACGCTGCTCGAGATGGCCAACGCCATCAACGAGCGCTCCCTCGACCCCCGGGGGATCGAGTCCTACCTTTCCTACATCTGCCACGCGGTCCGCGGGCAGTTCGGCGTCACCCGGGCGCATGTGGTGCGGGAGACGCCGGAAGGCGAGGGGCGGCGGTACCAGCTGGTGGACCGGGGGCGGCTGTCGTTCGAATGCGACGCGGGATCCCCGTTCGTCCTCGCGCTGACGCGCGCGAGCGGCGCCATGCCGCTGACCCACCCGGACCTGACGCAGCTTCCGGAGTCCGCAAAGCTCCGCGCCCTGGAACTCGAAACCGTCGCGCCGCTCCTCCGATTCCAGGATGGAAAGCCGGAGCTGAAAGGAATCCTCGCCGTCGGCCGCCGGCTGGTCCGCGCGCCGTTCGCGCCGGAGGACCTGCAGATGTTCGGGCTCCTGGGGTCGATCCTCGCCATCTCGCTCCATAACGCGGAACTGCACCGGCGGGCGATCGTCGACGGGCTCACCCAGGTCTACTCCCGCGGACATTTCGACCTCGCCCTCGACGCGGAAATCGCACGCGTCGAGCGCTACGGCACCCACCACCGCGACGAGGACCGCAAGGTCTCCCTCGTGATGATGGACATCGATCACTTCAAGAAAATCAACGACGCCCACGGCCACCAGGTCGGCGACGCCGTCCTGCGGGCGGTGGCGCACGCGACGAAGCTGACGGTCCGGAAGAGCGACCTCGTGGCGCGGTACGGCGGGGAGGAATTCGCGCTGATCGCGCCGGAGACGAACAAGGAGGAGGGGATCCGGATGGCGGAGCGGTTGCGGGCGCGGATTCTGGACTCGAAGGTGGAAGGGCCGGGGGGGAAGCCGATCGCGGTGACGGCGTCGTTCGGGGTCGCGACGTTCCCCGGGGATGCGGCGGATCTGCGCGGGCTCGTCGCGGCCGCGGATCGGGCGCTCTACCAGGCGAAGGAGCGGGGACGGAATCAGGTCGTGGCGGCGCCGACACGGGAGCACGCGTGATGGAACGGAGGCCGGTCGGGGGGACGCGCCGTGCGCCCGGGGAGTCCGGGGGGTCGACGGGGAAAACGGGGGCGCACCGCGCCATCACCCGGCCGTCGGCGCCCGGGACCGAGGAGGGCAACTCGCACGAATCGAGCGGGCCGCGCCGGACGCGCGGGGTCGGGGGAACGCACGAGACCGCCTCCTCCGGAGCCGCGACGACCCTCGGCGGCATGGGCCTGGGCGCGAAGTTCGCCGTCTTCATCGCCATCACCGTCGCCATCGCCAGCTCCCTTCTCGTCGTCGGCGGGTACATCACGATCGGCGAGGAAATGGACACCGAGATCGACGAGGCCGGCATCCGCCTCACCAAGGTCTTCGCAGCGATGGCCGTGCCGGAGCTCAAGAAGTACCGGCTCAACGAGGGGATCGAACCCCTGGACACGGTCATCAAGAACATGAACCGGATGCTCCAGCTCGCGGCGTCGGAAAACGAGGCGAAAGCCAAGGAAATCGACGCGGAGTCCCGGCGCGCGATCGAAAAGTCGCTGGCAGGCGCGGGGAACCCGCTGACCTACCTCGGCGGGGACAAGGCGGAGACGATGGGGCTCAAGTCCGCCGACATCATCGACGCGGTCATCCTCCCCGAGCCCGGCAAACTCCTGGCCTCGATCCGGGGGACCGGGATCAGCCTGGCCAACGCGCGCCAGCTGGGCAAGAAGGAGGACATCTCGATCGAAGAGGGCATTTACAGCGGCGGGGGAACCGGGCGGAGGACGCGCGCCTACCGGAAGCCGGTGCTGGACGAAAAGGGGCTCGAGATCGGCGAGGTGCGGGTCTACGTCTCCGCGACGCGGATCGACGCCGTGAAATCCAAGATCCTCACCGCCATGCTCGTGCCGCTCCTCATCGCCGTCGTCATCGGCGGAGGGATCGGGTTCTACCTGTCCACGATCGTGACGCGTCCGCTCCGGGGGCTCCTGACGGACATCAACATCGTCTCGGGCGGCGACCTGGAGCACGAGACGAAGCCGCAGTCGACGGACGAGATCGGGTACCTGGCGAAGACGTTCAACCTGATGACCAAGAGCCTGTCGGCGGCGCACGAGGCCGAGCTGGAAAACAAGGCGATGGAGCACGAGCTCAACATCGCCACGGAAATCCAGGCGGGGCTGCTGCCGCACCGGATCCCGAAGATTGCGGGGTTCGAGATCGGGGCGTACTACCGTCCCTCGAAGGAGGTCGGCGGCGACTATTACGACTTCATCCAGATCGACCAGAACCACCTGGGGATCATCGTGGCGGACGTCTCCGGAAAAGGCATTCCCGGGTCGATGGTGATGACGATGGCCCGGGCGCTGATCCGGATGGAAGCGGAGCGCAACCTGTCGACGGCGGACACGCTGATCAAGACGAACCGGATCCTGGCGCGGGACATCCGGCGCGGGATGTTCGTGACCTGCCTCTATGCGCTCATGGATGTGCGGACGCGGACGATGCTCGTGTCGTCCGCCGGCCACAACCCGATGGCGATCTGGCGGAAGGCGACGAAGAAGTACGAGCTCATCAACCCGAACGGCATCGCGCTCGGCTTCGACAAGGGGCCGATCTTCGAGCGGACGATCAAGGAGCAGCAGGTCCAGCTGCAGCCCGGCGACCGCGTCGTCCTCTACACGGACGGCGTCGTCGAGGCGATGGACTCAAAGAACGTGGAATTCGGGGACGACCGGTTCTACAACATGATCCAGACGCTGGCCGAAAAGGATTCGAACGTGTTCATCAAGACCGTGATGGACACCCTGGACGAGCACAAGGGCGACGCGCCGCAGCACGACGACATCACGCTCGTAACGGTGCGCCTGGTCCCGCAGTAACCGGAGGCGACGGCCGATGGCGGAAGTTCACGACAGGATCGTCATCACGAACGACACCAAGTTTCTCGGGTTCGTCCGGGAGTTCATGTCCCGCATGATCCGGCAGTCCTCCCTCTCGCGGGAGGACGAAAACAAGATCATCCTCGCCGTGGACGAGGCCGTCGCGAACATCATCGAGCACGCGTACGAGAACCAGCGCGAGGGGACCATCGACGTCGAGGTCGAATCCGACGCGAAACGCTTCCAGGTCGTCATCCGCGACTCCGGCAAGAAGTTCGCACCGGACGGGGTCGGCAGCCCGGACATGGAAGATCACGTGAAGGCAAAGAAGAAGAAGGGTCTGGGGATCTACCTGATGCGGCTCATCATGGACGAGGTCAGGTACACGTTCCGCGAGGGGATCCAGAACGAGCTGGTGCTGGTGAAGTACGTGGGCGGGAAGCCGAAGGCTCCCGCGGGGCAGGGGTAGAGAGAACTTACGCACGGAGTCCGGATCGGTCCGGAACACCGGTGATCAGGAGAGCTGCGGGATGGCCGAGTTCAACATCCAGACCAGGAAGCTGGGCACGAACGTGATGTTCATCGCCGTGCAGGGTTTCCTCGACGCCCATACGTTCGAGGAGATGGAAAAAACGATCAATGACCTCTTCGACGGGGGGACCTATCGCCTCATCATCGACCTGTCGAAGCTGGACTACATCTCCAGCGCCGGGGCCGGCGTCTTCATCGGCGCCATCGGCACCGCGCAGGAGAACGAGGGGAACATCGTCCTCATGCGCCCCAGCCCGAACGTCAAGGAGGTCTTCGACCTGCTCGGACTCTCCCAGATCTTTCCTTTCGCCAACGACATGGAGGCCGCGCAGAAGCTGTTCAGTTAGGATCCGGGCGCGGGCCGCGCCCCGCGCACCGGCATGAGATTCGACGAGACCTTCTTCCGAACCCTGGACTCCCTGGTCCTCCTCGCGCGCCGCCTTCAGGGCGGACGCCTCCCCGGCGAGCGCCCCTCCCCGCGCCCCGGGTCCTCCCTCGACTTCCGCGGCTTCCGCGCCTATACGCCGGGCGACGACCTCCGGTCCGTCGACTGGAACGTCTTCGCCCGCCTCGGCCGGCTCCACGTCAAGGAGTTCGCCGCCGAACGGGACCTCGAGGCCCACATCGCCGTCGATGTCTCCGCGTCGATGGACTTCCACGGAAAACGGGACCAGGCGCTCGCGGTCGCCGCCGTTCTCGGCACGGTCGCCCTCTCGCGGGGGGACACACTCTCCTGGTGCGCGTTCGCGGAGGCGCGCCTGGCGGGGGGGACGAGGATGCGCGGCAAGGGCCGGAGGGCGGAGCTGCTGCGGGGGCTGGAGGAGGCCGGGCGGGGGCGGGCCTCC
>JABWAY010000013.1 GCA_013360825.1 Candidatus Brocadiia bacterium
GCCAAACGCGCCAATCGCACCAAACGCGGAATTCGGGCCTTCGCGGGACCCGGCAGTCACAGCGGGGGCGCAATGCTCGCCAAACGCGCCAAACGCGCCAATCGCACCAAAGTAACCCCTCCACGGACGGCGTAGCGATCAGCGCTTGCAGTTGCCGCGGGATTTCGTCGCGGATGACGCCGGCCGATGAGCGTGATTCGTTGGCCGGATGAGGCTGCCGCTCGAAGGGACCCTGCTCGAGAAGCTGCGGAAGATCGAAGCGCTCCACGCCGGCACGAAAGTCGACGGCGAGCGGGAAGCAGCGCGCCGAGCGGCCGAGCGGATTCGTGCTCGTCTCGCCGAGCTTCGTAGTCGAGAGCGAGAGGAGGTGTTCCGGTACTCGCTCCCGGACCCATGGAAGCGGAAGCTCTTCGTGGCGCTCTGTCGGCGATACGGCATGATGCCTTATCGTGAGCCAGGGCGGCGATACAGCACGGTGCTCGTGCGCGGGCCGAAGTCGTTCCACGAACGGACCTTGTGGCCCGAGTTTCTCGCGCTCGCGGACGAGCTCGACGCGCACCTGCAGGAGCTGACGGACCGGGTGATTCGGGAAGCGATCAACGAGGACGTGAGCGAGCCACCCGACGCAGAGCCGCCGAAGGCCCTTGGCGCCGGAAGCAATGAGGATCAGCCGGCGAGCGCGACGGGACCCGAGAACGCAGGCAGTGAAGAAGACTCACCGACGTAGAGCTCTGGATGCGAGCAAAGCATTCGGTCGGGCAGCAGCTCGCGGAGTTTGCTGCTCGGCCATCCGTGCACGATGAGCTTCGTCACGAGATGGAGGTATGCGCGGGGATTGACGTCGTGGGCGATGCAGGACGCGATGATGCTGAGGATCGCCGCCGTCCTCTCCCCGCCGTCGTCAAGCCAAGTGAATAGCCAGTTCTTTCTTCCGAGAACCAATCTCCGCAGCTCGCGCTCGCGACGGTTATTCGTGAGCTCGATGTTGCCGTCTTCGAGAAAGAGCGTGAGGCGCTTCCATTGCCGATGGAGGTAGCCGAGAGCGCGTCCAAGCGGGGTCTTCGGTGGTGTCTCCGCGCGGTGCTCGTCGAGCCACCCTCGCAGCTTGTCGATGATTGGCCTGCTGTGCTCGACTCGCCTGGCGAGCCGCTGCGCGGCAGTGTCGCCGGCGAGCTTCGAGGCACGCTCGATCTCGAACAGCGGAGCGATCAAGCGGACACCTTCGAGTGCGAGCAGGTCGCCGCCGCGGGCCGCTTCCACGAAGCGCCTCCGTCCGTGACCCATGCATCCGGGTCGCTTGCCCCCGGCGCGCTCGATGCAGTTGGTGACGCTCGTGCCGTCACATTGAACGGTGCGCGCCATGTCGTCGCCGAGAAAGTCGCGCACGCTCTGGGCGTCACCGCGCGGCGCGTAGAAGAAGCTGACCCAGCAAGCGTTGGTCCAGCACCACATGGCGCCTGTGCGAATCCCCTCGGTGACGTCTGGGTCGAGCACGGGAATTCCGGTGGCGTCCGTGCCGAGGTAGCCCGCAGCGCGAGTCTGCGTCGCAATGAGCTCGGCCACGGGCATCAACAGATCGATGTGGGCGTTGACGCTGCGTCCGAGCGTCTGAGGCGCGACGTCGACTCCGTCGCGCGCGAGGCGGACGCACTGCCGCTCGACGGGTTGGTGCTCGATGTACTTGTCGCTCGTCGCCTCTACGATGAGCGTGTCAGCGAGTTTTCCTCGCTCCACGATCGCGGGCGGCGGTGGCGCGGAGACAATCGTGTCGTCATTCGGACAGGCAACCGTCTCGTCGAGGCGGTGCTCGATGAAGATGCGCGCCGGGACAACGTTGATGAGCTCGCAGACGGAGTGCGCCACCGTCTCCATCTGCGCGCCGCAGAGCGGGCAGATCCGCAGGGCCGGGGGGACCGGATTCTGCATCTCGACGCGTGGAATGTGCGTCGGGAACGCGCCGCGTCCTCCACCACCGTGACGCCGCTTGCCGGTCTGCGCCGGCGACGACGAGCTCGCGGGCGTGACCGGCTTCACGGTGGGGACGACCAGACCCTCCAGCGGCAGCACGAGCTGCTTCTCGAGGCGCTCCGGCGTTTCGGAGCGCGGCCGCTTGCGAGTCAGGTGTGCGACGCGCTTGACGAGCTCGATGTTGATGTCGCGCATGCGCCCGATGAGGCCGACTATCGCGACCACGAGCTCGACGAACTTCAAGGCCGCGACCATTTCTTTGAGCCACGCGCGAAGCTGCTCGAGGTCGGGCGTGTGCGGCGAAGTCGGGAGCTGCCTCATCCGAACGCGTTGGACGCGTCCGGCCGCGACAAAGTCATTTCGCTGCCAAAAAAAGTTTCGCGGGTGCATTCCTTGGAACTGCGCGACGCGGCTCCCAGCGCGCTCGACGACGGGCGTTTGCGAGATCGATCCCCTCGACGATCAGAGCGAGCTCGGCCGCCTCGATGGATTGCGCGACGAGGGCGCCGTCCTCGGAAAACGTCGGGCGAAATCGGCCGCGCTCGAGCCGCTTCGTCCACATTGCGATTCCAGTGCGGTCCCAGTAGACGATGCGCACGCGGTCGCGGCGCATCGTGAAGAAGATGAACAGGTGCCCACTGAGAGGGTCATGTCGAAGAACATCGCGCACGAGCGCCATCAGGCTGTCCGGACCCTTCCTACCGTCGACCGGCTGCGTCGCCACGAACAGGCGAACGCTCGGCGGAAGACTCAGCACCGGTCGTCCTCGAGTGCTTCGACCAATCGGCGAAGAGCGCCCGTGTCGAGCGTGGCGGAGAATCGAAGGACCCGATCGGAGCGAAGCACGACCTCTACGCGCTCGCTGACGATCGCTCCCGCGGCCTTGAGCTCCACGAACTTCGCCGCCGGCTTCTTCGACGCGCTCAGTCGTTGGCGCCACCAGTAGAAGCGCTGGTGGTCCACGCCCTCGCGCGCTGCGAATGCACGGACGGACATGCCGGAGGCATCGAGGCGCGCGAGAGCCTCACGAGCCTCATGCTCGGTCCAACGGTGGGACTTGCGATACAGGGCAAGTGCGGCTTTCGCCATGGCGATCTCCTCTTCGCCGAAGCCGTGCCATTGCCTGTCGCGCGGCGGTACACGCCGTCCGTGGAGGGGTTACGCACCAAACGCGGAATTCGGGCCTTCGCGGGACCCGGCAGTCGCAGCGGGGCGCAATGCTCGCCAATCGCGCAATTCCGTGCCATCAGCGGCACCCGGCAGTCACAGCGGGGTGTAATGCTCGCCCAGCGAACGGCCGGCGTCCGTCAGCCTGCCGAGGGCCGCACACGGTTCGCGAAAGCGAGCAAATGCGGGCCATCAGCACCCCCCACGCGGGCGAGTTTGCGGAGACCCCCGCGCGGGCGAGCTTGCGGAGGACCCCCGAGCGGGCGAGTTTGCGGAGGACCCCCGAGCGGGCGAGCTTGCGGAGGACCCCCGAGCGGGCGAGCTTGCGGAGACCCCCCACGCGGGCGAGTTTGCGGAGACCCCCGAGCGGGCGAGCAGCGGAGGACCCCCGAGCGGGCGAGCTTGCGGTGATGTCACCCACCCAGCCACGGAGCGAGCTCCAGCGCGAACGCCCGCTTCACCAGCCACACCAGCGCCAGCGCGCCGATCACGCTCGACGCGGGCCAGAGCAGCCGCTTCTCGTACCACGCGCGGCGCGCCGCGAGCGCAAGTGGAACGAACACCAGCGCGACCACGGCCAGCTGCCCCAGCTCGATGCCCAAGTTGAAGCTGAGCAGGGCCCACACCGTGCCGCGGGGCGGCAGCGCGGTCTCGGCCAGCACGCTGGCGAAGCCGAAGCCGTGCACCAGGCCGAAGGCCAGGGCGGTCAGCGCGCGCCAGCGGATCTCGCGCCGGGCCACGTTCTCGGCGGCCACCGCCACGATCGAGAGCGCGATGATGCTTTCGGTCAGGCGAGGCTCGACCTTCACCCAGCCCAGCCCGCCGGCGATCAACGTGACCGAGTGCCCGAGGGTGAAGCCCGTCACAATCAGCGCCACCCCGCGCAGCCCCCGCACCAGCGACTGCTCGCGACTCGCCTGCGCTGCTGCGAGCAGGAGCGCCACCACGAATAGCAGGTGGTCGATGCCAGACAGCACGTGGTGCACGCCCAGCTTCACGAATTCGGTCAGCACCTGGTTGAGCGTCGGCGGCGTGCCGACCGCGACCTGGTACGCGCTCCGCACGCTCAACGACCTCCTGACCGGCGCGACCCCGGTCGAGGGGCTCCTGCTCGGCGAACACCCGGCGTTCCGGTGCGAGGGGCGGATCATCCTCTTCCTCCACGCCGAGCAGGCCGGCACGGTCGATGCCTGGCTCGGTCCCGGGCTCCGGCGGGTCGACCTCTTCGGGCGCGTCCGGGTCGTCGAGGTCGAGCCGACCGGGAGGGCCCGGATCCCCGTCGGCCCGGACCCGGAGTTCCTGATCGTCGGGGACAGCGGGCTCGCGGAGACCCTGCTCAGCGCCGCATTCGAGGGCGGCCCGCTGCTGTCCCGCGCGAACCCGCAGCGCCTCTCGTTCCGCGTCGTGAACCGGTTCCCGACGCCCCTCGGCGGGCTCCGCCTCCTCTCGGCGGAACTCCCGCCGCGCTGGCGTCCCGTCGAGTCGAGCCTCGAGCACCCGGAGGTCGCCCCCGCCGGGACCGCGGAGTTCCCGCTCGACTTCTCCGTCCCCTCGGATGCGACCCCCGGCCGCTACGAACTCCGGCTGAGGCTCTCCTTCGCGCTCGACGGAGTCCGCCGCGAGACCGTCCTCCGCAGAACCGTGGAGGTCCGGCCGGAAATCGAGGTCCTCCCGCGCATCGAGCCGACCGCGGAGGGGAAGGGGCTCGAGGTGACCCTCACGCTCCGGAATCGCGGCGCCCGCCGGTCGAGCTTCAAGGTCTACGTCAACCGGGGCGCCGGCCGCAGGACGCTCGACGATGTCGTCAGCGCCCTTGAGCCGGGCTCGGAGCGGGTGATCCGGTTTCTCGCCGAGAAGGACGAGGCCGGGAAGGTCTACCTGATCGGCCTCCGCGGCATCGAGGACGACCTGTTCGTGAACGCGGCCGTCACCGTCCCCGAGTAACTCGCCGGGGCCCGTGCGCCGTCGTCGCGGAGCCGCCGGGTTACCGCGACGGCGCCTTGACGAGCAGCATCTCCCGTTTCATCTCCTTCAGCAGCGCCGCCGTCGCCGCCATCAGCCCGGGGGCGCCCGGCTTCTCCTGAAGGTGGCGGTTCCCGACCTGGCCGGTCGCGGCGTAGTGGACTTCAAAGAGCCGGTCGTCCAGTTCGCCGTCGGTCAGGCGCGTCTCGCCTCCGACCAGTTCAATCGTCCCCCGGACCGTGCCGCCCGCCTCCAGCATCCCTGAGACGTGCGCCGGGATTCCCGAGGCGGTCCAGGCGGCCGCGAGGACGCCGCACTCCGCGACCTTCCGGTCCAGCGCCTCCGCCAGGGCCTTCGCGTTCCCCGCCCCCTCCCGCATGTAGCTCGGCGCTCCCTCCACGCCGAGATCCTCCGGCTTCCGCTTCGAACTCACGTCCGCCATCAGCGCGAGCGCGGTCGCGTCCTGCCCGAGGTGCGTCCAGAGCGTCTTCCCGGTGTCCGAGGCCTTCTGAAGCCACTTCTGGACGTCGTCCGGCCCCGCCGCGGCGCCTTCCGCGAACTTCCTGATGTCGTCCGAGAAGGTCGACAGCATCTTGTGCATGTCCGCGAACCATGCCACCCCTTCCAGCACCAGCCTGGCCTGCAGGCCCCGGCCGTTGAACTGCTTCGAGAGGCCGTCCAGGACGTTCATCGCTTGTCCTTTCGAGGGGAGTCGGTTCCGTGAAACGGGTCTTTCATCAGGTCTTCCGGGCGGGCATCGGAGGGCGTGCGGTCCGGGAAGGAGATACTACCTTTTGAGCGGCGGGCGAGGAATTTTATGGTTTGGCCGCCGTCGGCGATGACGAGTTCTTCGCAGCGCATCGTCTGGGCGCCCTGGGCGAAGATGGGGTGGCCGCGGCCGGTGAAATGGGCGGTGCGGGTGGCGACGTCGTAGGTGAGGCGGTCGCCGGCGGCGCGGAGGTCGCCCGAGCGGAGGAGGACGCGGCCGGTGGCGAGGGCGGAGGAGAGCTGGCGTGTGGCGGGGTCGAGGCGGAGGGAGAGGCGTTCGGCGTCGAGGCGGGAGAGGCGTCCCTGTCCGTCGACCGCGCGGAGGGTGACGCCGTCCCGGCCGCTGAAGGTTCCGCGGGTCTGGTCGACGTAGACGGGGCCGCGGCAGGTGAGGAGGAGGGGGCGTTCGGTTTCGGTGGCGGGGCCGGAGGGCAGGCCGACCATTCCCTCGATCCCGCCCTTGATGCGGATCCGGATTTCGCGGACGGCGCGGAGGCAGGCTGTGCCGCGGTCGGTGTCGATCACGACATCGTCCGCGGCGGCGAGGTCCTGGCCGGAGGTGATCCGCACGGGGGCGCCGGTGAGGTGGACGCGGGTTCCGGCGAGGACGATCAGGTCGGCTTCCGTCGCGGAGTCGTCGGTGACGACGGAGACGTCTCCCTCGGCGCGGGCCTCGGTGATTTCGCCGTCCTTGAGAGCGGCGGTGAGCGCGTGGCAGGTCATCGTCCACGCGCCGGAGCCCGGGGAAGCGGTGTCGGAGGTGGAGAGGAGGGAAGCGGGGGCGAACCCGCCTCCTTCACCCTGGAGGCGGACGGCGTCGAGGGCGTGGAGCGTGCCGGCGGCGTCGTTGAAGACGATGGTGCGGGCGCGGAGGCGGGTGGCGCCGTCCTCGACTTCTGCGCCGGCGGGATCGGCGAGGGTGATCTCGCCGGCCTCGGCGTTCCAGACGAGGGTTTCGGCGCGCGCCGAGCGGCCTTCCTGGCGAAGCGCGACGTTCCCCGCCGCGTGGAGGGTCCGGGGTGCGTAGGACGCGGCGGTCGCGCCGGGGGCCTTCGTCTGGGCGACGGTCAGGTCCAGCCGGTCGGCGGTGAGTTCCGCGGCGCCCTGCCGGACCCAGACCCAGCGCGAGAGGGCAAAGGTCAGATTCCCCGGCGTCCCGTCGGCGGCCGTGGCCGCGCGCTCGATCCGGATGTCGTCCACGGCGGTGATTTCGACCGGCTCTCCGCCGCCCGCGGTCTCCGGCGGTTTCCGTCCCCCCGCCAGCGGCAGCCCCGCCCCGCCGCGGAGCACGATTTTCTTCGTCGGTCCCTTGATGAGCGACGACAGGCTGCCGTCGGGCCGGAAGTCGGTCGTGACCGCGTCGGCGGTCGTCGAGAATTCGGCGTCCCGGATGTCCACGTCGCCGGTCGCCGTGAAGCGTTCAAACTCCGTCTTCGCCGCGGTTCCGGGAGGATGGGAACCGGCCGGAGGCGTCGGGCGCGTGAGATCGATCAGGAGGTCGCGGCAGGTCAGCGTCGCGGGACGCTCGGTCTTCGCGTCGATCCGCCGGATCCAGACCCCGCCGCCCATCGACAGGCGCGACCGGCTGATCTCCGGCGTGGATTCCCGCGGCTCAAACACGACAGGTCCGCCCGCGCGGAACTCGAGGTCCTCCGGCGGCCCGGCCGTCTCCTCCGCCGGGCCCTCCGCGAGGAAAACCCCCCGGGGACCGAAGAAGCTCCCCTCCACGTCCTTGTCGAACCGGAACTTCCGGAGGCCGAGATTCCCGTGGAAGCCGATCCCCCGGATCCGCGATTCGCCCCGCTCCAGCGTCACCGGGCCCGCCGTTTCGATCTCCCGCTGCGACCGGTCGACTTTCTTCTCCCCGGCCGCGTCCACATAGGCGCGTCCGAGCGTGATCTTGAGCTCGTCCGCGATCAGCCTGTCGCCGTCCGACGTCGTGACCCGGACATTGCCCCGCGCCACCGCCTGGTGCCCTTCGCGGTCGACCTCGGCTTCGTCCGCCGTCACCTCCACCATCGCGGGCTGCTGCGCGTGCATCCCGGGCTCCGGCCACGCGACGATGCGCGCGTCCTGAATCACCCCCCGCTCCCGCCCCTGGAAATTCGCCTCGCCCCCCCGGATCTCCGTCAGGAGGCGGCCCCCCTCATAAACCAGAATTCCCACCCCGCGCGCTTCGGTCACCCCGCGCGGCGGGAGCCCCCCCGTGGCGGTCGAGATGACCGGATGCCCCCCGTCCGCGACCGACGGACCTGTGCTCCGGAGCGCGAACAGCGTCATCACGACCGTGGGGGGGAGGAAGGCGAGGAGGAAGATGGTGGCGAAGCGTCTCACCGCGGGAGGGCTCCCCAGGTCTCGCGGATTCCGTCCCAGAGGCCGCGGGCGCGGAGGATTTTCTCGGAGGCCTCGCGGACGGCGCCCCGGCCTCCGGCGGCGCGGGTGACGAACCGGGCTGCGTTCCGAGCGTCTTCGGTCGCGTCCGCCGGGGCGGCGCTCCAGCCGGCGCGCCGGAGGAGCGGGACGTCGGCGAGGTCGTCGCCCATGTAGGCCGCCTGGGCATCGCGCAGGCCGTGTTTCTTCAGCAGCGTCTCCCAGGTGGAGACCTTGGCGAGGTGCCCCTGGAGGATGTCCTGGATGCCGAGCTCGCGGGCCCGGTGCTCGACCGCGGGGATGCTGCGCCCCGACAGGATCGCGACCTCGATACCGGCGCGCTGGAGATACTTGATCCCGGCGCCGTCCCGCACATGAAAGGTGACCGACTGCGAACCGTCCGCGTGAACGGCGATCCCGCCGTCGGTGAGGACGCCGTCCACGTCGAGGACCAGCAGCCGGATGTCGCGCAGGGCCATCGTCAGACCAGCCCCATGTCGAGCAGGTCCTGCACGTCCACCATCCCGACCGGCCGCCCGTCGGCGCCGACGACCGGAATCTCGTCGATCTTCTTTTCCCGCATCGCGCCGAGCGCCTCCGTCGCGAACCGGTCCGGCCCGATCGTCTTCGGCGAGCGCGTCATGACCTCCCCGATCGCCACCCGGAGAACGCCCGGATCCGCGGCGAGGCGGCGCCGGAGGTCGCCGTCCGTGAAGATCCCCGCGAGCTTCCCGGCGGCATCGACGATCGAAATCGCCCCGGCGCGGGCCCGCGTGATCAGCGCGATCGCCTCGGCCACCGTCTTCTCCGCGGCAATCTCCGGCGCCCGGTCGCCCGTGCGCATCACCTCCGCCACCTTGAGAAGCCTCCGCCCGATCTGCCCGGCGGGGTGGTAGAACGCGAACTGCTCCCGCGTGAATCCCCGCTCCTTCTGGATGACGAGGGCGAGCGCATCGCCGAGGGCGAGAAGCGTCGTGGTGCTGGCGGACGGGGCGAGGCCGATCGGGCACGCCTCCTCGATCCGGCCGAGGCAGATCACGATGTCCGCGCTCCGGCCGAGCGTGGATGTGCGGGTCGCCGTAAGGGCGACGATTTTCGTCCCGAACTCCTTCAGGATCGGGAGGAGGCGCGAGAGCTCCTCCGTTTCCCCGCTGTTGGAGAGCGCGAGCACGACGTCCTCACCTTTGACCCTTCCCAGATCGCCGTGAATCGCCTCCGCCGGGTGGAGAAAGTGCGAGGGGGTTCCCGTGGAAGCGAGGGTGGCGCTGATTTTCTGGCCGATGAGTCCGGCCTTGCCCATGCCGGTGACGACGACGCGTCCCTTGCACGCGAGGATGAGGCGGACCGCGTCTGCGAAGGCGTCGTCCAGGCGCGGGATGAGGGCGCGGATGGCGTCGGCTTCCGTGGCCAGAACCTGTCGCGCGAAATCGAGATCCATCGCTTCGGACGCTACCAGACCTGCGACGTAAGATCAAGTGCCGAAAGGCATTGTGCAATTTCCACGCCTTCGCCGCCCCCGGGCCGGGAACGCCGGCCGCGTCGCTTCGCTCGATTCGCGCTGGACGCTCCCCCCGCCCGTCCGTAGCCTCACGCCGTGGCCTTCAACCCGGAAATGATCGGCATCTACGGCGCCTGCTGGGTCATCTCCATTGGCCTCCACGAAGCCGGCCACGCGTTCACGGCGGACCGGCTCGGGGATTCGACCCCCGCCGACTTCGGACGGCTGACGCTGAACCCGCTGGTGCACATGCAGCCGGTGATGACGGCGGTCGTGCTCCCCGTCGTCCTGATTTCGATGGGAATGCCGCCGCTCGGGGCCGCCTCGACCCCCTACAACCCGGCCAATTTCAGGAAGCCGATCCGGGATACCGCGCTCGTCGCGATCGCCGGCCCGATCGTCAACATCGCCCTGGCGGGATTCTTCTCCGCGGCGTACCTCCTGTTCTTCCGCAACATCCCGCAGGACTCGATCAGCTTCCGGTTCCTGGAGCACGCCGTCTGGCTCAACCTCATCCTGGTCATGTTCAACCTCCTCCCGGTCCCGGGACTCGACGGCGGGAGCATCGTCCGGGCGTTCCTGCCCCGGCGCGCCCGCGAGATCTTCGACGGGGCGAGACAGTTCGGGATCCTGATCGCTATCATTCTGGTGAACATCCCCGCCGTGTCGTTCGCGATCTTCTTCCCGGCGGCCCTCGTCCAGTTCCTGGTGTTTCCGCCCCCATGACCGTCGACTACAAGGTCAAACTCGAGACCTACTACGGTCCCCTCGATCTCCTCCTCCACCTCATCCGGGAGTCGGAGCTCGACATCCTCAACATCCCGGTCGCCCGGGTCGCGGAGCAGTACGTCCGCCACCTCGAGATGATGGAGAAGCTCGACATCAACGTCGCCGGGGAGTTCCTCGTCATGGCGACGACGCTCATGGAGATGAAGTCGCGGACGCTCGCCCCGCGCACGGTCGAGGAGGAAGAAGAGGAAGGGGACGACCCGCGGCTGGAGCTGATCCAGCAGCTCCTCCAGTACAAGCGCTACAAGGACCTCGGGCGCGAGTTCGGACGGCGCGCCGAGGAGCGCGAACGGCTGTTCGCGCGCCCGCGACTCCGGGTCGAGGCCCCGGTCGAGGAGGAAGTCGAACTCTCCTCCTTCGACCTCGCCGCCGCCTGGGCGCGGATCTCGAAGGTCCAGCGCATCGACGGGATCGAGAAGATCCTCTACGACGACACCCCGATCGAGGCCGTCATCGCTTCGATGTACGAAGCCCTCAAGGCCCGCGGCGAGATGACGTTCAGCGAACTGGTCGGCGACCGGAAAAACCCCTACCGCGTCGTCGCGGGGTTCCTGGCGTCGCTGGAACTGGCGAAGCAGCAGAAGGTCACGCTGGAGCAGACCGAAGACTTCCGGGACATCCGGATCTCGCTTCGGCCCGACCACGACGCGCCGGCCGCGCCGGGCGCGGAGGGAAGCCCGGAACCGGGGGGAACAGAGGGAGAGAACGGATGAAGACGGCATTCGCGGTTCTGGCCTGCGCGCTGTCCGTGGCCGCGCAGGACGCCGTGCTGCACGAGGCGTCGTCGGCGGACACGCAGCAGGGGGCGCCGCACGGGATCGGGATCATCGACGTGAACCAGGACGGCCGCCCCGACGTCGTCATCGCGCAGATCCGCCCGGCGGGGGTGAACATCTTCCTGAACGACGGGAAAGGGAACGTGAAGGGGGACTACAACAAGATGCTGGGGACGCGCATGGGGCCGAATTTCGGCATGGCCGCGCGGGCGGACGCCGATGCGTTCCTGGACTTCATCCAGCTCGACAACAATTCCGGGAAGCTGACGGTCTACAAGGGATCGAAGGGGAAGCTGTCGGACGGGCAGGAGACGGACCTCGGGGTCGGCTGGCCGATCTCGGCGTTCCCGTGCGACCTGAACGGCGACCGGCAGACCGATTTCGTGATCGCGGGCTGGCCCGACCCGGTCGTGGACAAGACCCCGGGACGGCTCAAGGTGCTCCTGGGGCCGACGCTGAAGGAATCGATCTCCCTGGACATCCCGGAATGCGGCGCCGCGGCCGCGGGGGATGTGAACGGGGACAAGAAACCGGATGTCCTGACCACGGACCAGAAGGAAGGGGTCCTCATGGTTTTCGCAGGAGACGGCCGGGGACAGCTGTCGAGGACGCCGGCGCGCATCCCGCTCGATCCGGCGGACAAGGGGCTGAAGCCGAAAGGGATCCTGGTCGCGGACCTCACCGGGGACAAGATCCTCGACATCGCCCTCTGCTGCGAGGAGCGGCAGTTCGTGCGGATCCTGAAAGGGGACGGCAAGGGAGGATTCACCACGCACCTCGACATCGCGCTCGCGACCAAGGCGAAATTCGTCTTCACCGGGGACTTCAACGGGGACAAGCACGCGGACCTCGCGATCGGCGCCTGCATCGTCGCCGCCGGCGCGCAATGGTCGGTGACGATCCACCTCGGCGACGGCCAGGGCGCCTACGCGAAAAACTGCGAGTTCAACGGGAAGGGAAATTTTCACTTCTACAGCGCCGCGGTCGGCGACATGGACGGGGACAAGAAGGACGACCTCGCGGTCGCGGTGATCAACGAGGACGAGGGGAGCGGGAGCGTGCGGCGGTACCTGAGCCGCAAGTAGGGGCGTGGTCGAAGGAAGTCCCTCGGTCCGAGTCACTCACCCGGGCAGCTGACGACGTACGAGAACGACTACCTCGGCCGGATGATCGGGTACCAGACCGCGACGGCGCACGTCCGCGACACCTACGCGCCGACGGGGCAGCGGATCGCGCACATCGACCAGCTGGGGGTGGCGCCGGAGGAGTGGTACCTCCCCGACGGGCTCGAGACGCTCGCCGACTACACCAGGCAGGGCGCGAACCCCGAGCAGTTCGACGGGATCTACGCCGCGGCCGGCCTCGACGGCAAGGCCGCGCGCGTGAACGCCGCCGGGCAGGCGACGTACTTCTTCCAGGACGCGCTCGGGAGCGTCGGTCAGGTGATCGACCAGGGCGGCGCGGTGGTCCGAACGAACGTCACCGACGCCTGGGGCGCGCCGCGCGCCGTCGGCCTGCCGGCGCCGCCGGTCGGGCTCGCGGGGCGGTGGGGGTACACGGGGAGGGAAAGGGACGACGTCTCCGGGCTCATGCACTACCGGGCGCGGACGGGTGCGAAGAGGGCGTGGCTGACCCCCCATTCGGTCCCGCCGGCGAATCCCCAGAGTTCGGCGCAGGACATGAAGAAGACGCGCCACATGGCAAGGCGGAGGCGGGCGGCGGACGGGCCGAGGTCGCGCGCGAACAGGGCGAGGATTTCCGGGCGGTTCCGGTCGAGGGAGCGGAGCCATTCTTCCGCGGTCCGCGCGTAGTGAAGGCCGTCGACCCACCAGGACCGGGTGCAGGCGAGATCGTTCTGGAAGGAGGGGAGGAGGTCGTGGGAGGGCATCATGCCGCCGGTGAAGAAGTGGCGGGCCATCCAGTCGCCGGCGTTGCGGACTTCGAACGGGTAGGCGAGGGTGCGGTGGGCGAAGACGTGGACGAAGAGGCGGCCGTCCGGGGCGAGCCAGGAGGCGATGCGGCGGAGGACTTCGCGGTAGTTGCGCATGTGCTCGAGCATCTCGATGGAGACGATGCGGTCGAACCGGTCGCCGGGGTCGAAGACGTTCATGTCGGCGGTGCGGATCTCGAGGTTCGTGAGGCCGCGTTCGCGCGCGCGGGTTTCGATGAAGGTGCGCTGGTCCCGGGAATTGGAAACGCCGAGGATCCGGGCGGCGGGAAGGCGGTGCGCGAGAAAGAGGGAGAGGGAGCCCCACCCGCAGCCGAGGTCCAGGATCCGCTGTCCGTCGGCGAGGTCGGCGCGTTTCACGGAGAGTTCCAGCATGGCGTCCTCGGCGGCGGCGAGGGTGGTGGTGGTGTCCTCGAAGAGCGCGCAGGAGTACTTGAGCCGGGGGCCGAGGACGAGCTCGAAGAAGCGCGGGGGGACCTCGTAGTGCTGGGCGTTGGCCTCGGCGGTGGCGAGGGCGACGGGGGAGGCGTCCAGGAGGGCGACGAGCCGCCGTCGGCGGTCGGCGATCGCGGACTCGCCGCCCGCCGATTCTTCGGTCAACCGTTCGCGGAGGAGGGAGCGGATCTTCCACCGCACGACGCCGTCCGGGACGAGGCCCCGCGCGACGAGCTTCATCGACAGCGGGACGTCGCCGCTCACGCGGACTTCCGGGGAAACCAGGGAAAGAACGCGCTGGTCTCCTGCTGGTAACTCCGGTAGTCGTCCCCCCGGGAGCGGATCGACTGCGCTTCGGTCGGCGGGATCCCGGTGACTTTGACCAGCAGGAACAGGATCAGGACGGGCGCGCCCCACGCGGCCCAGCCCCAGCCGCCGTGCGCCGAGGCCGCCACGGCCCAGGCGACCCAGACCAGCCACTCGAAGAAGTAGTTCGGGTGGCGCGAGACGCGCCAGAGTCCGGCGCGGCAGGTTGTCCCGCGATTCCCCGGGTCGGCCTTGAACCGGCGGAGCTGGCGGTCGGCGATCGTCTCCCCGAGGACGGCCACGACGAGCAGGGCGGCGGCCGCGACTTCCAGCGGGTGGGGGAAGGGCGCGGCGTTCCGGGCGATGAGGAGGAACGGGACCGAGAAGACGACTTCGAAGAACGCCTGCATCAGGAAGAACCCGAGGAACTTGGCGCCGATGTTCCCGCCCCACGTCGCGCGGAAATGCCGGTACCGCCCGTCCTCCCCGGGTTCGTGGAAGATGCGCGCGGTGAGATGCGAGCCGAGCCGCGCGGCCCAGAGCCCCGCCGCGAGGCAGAGGGCGAGCGAGCGATCGTCATTCCCGCCCGCGATGAACGTGTACCACCCCGCGAGGAGCCCGAACGAGAACGCCCACCCCACGTCCCCCCAGGCCGCGTTCCGCGTCGCCTGCTGGACGACCCACATGAGGAACATCAGCCCGAACGCGATCGCGGCCGCCCCCGCCAGCGCGGTCAGCATCGGTCGCCTTTCCGCAGCACCATCTGCGCATTCCCGATCCAGCGCTCCAGGAACCCCGCTTCGCAGTACGCCAGGTAGTACTCCCACTTGCGGATGAACTTCTCATCGAACCCGAGCTCCCGGACGGCGTCGAGCCGCGCGAGGAACCGTTCCCGCCAGGTGCGGAGGGTGCGCGCGTAGTGGTGGCCGATTTCCTCCATGTGGACGAGCGTCAGGGAGGAGACGCGCTGCATGGACGCGAGCATGCCGCGGACGGAGGCGAGTTCGGCGCCGGGGAAGACGTGGATCTGGATGAAGTCCGGGCGGCGGCGATAGGCCTCGAACCGGCGTTCGTTCATGGTGATGGTCTGGAGGAACGCCTCGCCGCCGGGGCGGAGGAGGCGGTCGAGGGTGGAGAAGAAGGCGTCGTAGTGCCGGTAGCCGACCGCCTCGAACATCTCGATCGCGGCGACCTTGTCGAAGGTCCCGCGGAGGTCGCGGTAGTCGTCGGCGAGGAGGGTGATGCGATCGGCGAGACCGAGCTCCCGGAGGCGGGCCGCGACGAACTCGTGCTGGCGGCGGCTGATCGTGGTGGTGGTGACACGGCAGCCGGTGGCGAGCGCCGCGTGGACGGCGAACCCGCCCCAGCCGGTCCCGATTTCGAGGAGGTGGTCGTCCGGGCTGAGCCGCAGGGCGCGGCAGACCGAGTCGTACTTCCGGACCTGCGCCGCTTCGAGGCTCTCCCCGTCCGACCCGTAGACCGCACAGGAGTAGGCCAGGGTCGGGTCGAGGAAGACCCGGTAGAACTCATTCCCGAGGTCGTAGTGGTCCGCGATATTCCGCCGCGCGGTCCCCGGGGAGTTGTCCCTCGTGGCGTGGGTTCTCCGGTCGAACCATCGGCCCGCCCAGGCGCACGCGCCGCCGGCCCGGTCGAAGACCTCCATGTTCCGGATCGCGAGGCGGAGCACGGCGACCAGGTCGTCCGCCGCCCAGTGTCCGTCGCGGTAGGACTCCCCGAGGCCGACATCGCCGCCCAGAAGCGCGCGCCGCCAGATCGCGTGATCGCGGATCTCGACCGCGGCGGATGCCGCCGACCCTTCCCGCCCGAAAGCCGCGAGCCCTTTCAGCTCCAGCCGTCCCTCGCGGATACCCGAGAGGGAGGTCAGGATCGCCCGGCGGGCGAGCCGGTCGATCCACCCGGGCCGGGTTGCCCGAGCTTTCGCGGGTGCGTCCAGACGGGACATCGTTTCAGCCACAGCCGCAAAGCCTCCCAGTGAATCGCCCCGATGACCTTCGCGGTCATCCAGGGGTGTTGCGCGAGGAACGAGGATATCTCGGAATGCCGCCAGGGGCGGCGTGTGAGTTGAAGGGTCGCGTCGAAAAAAAACCGGCCATCCTCCCACTCGGCCACGCGGACGTCGAGGGTGTCCGAGGGGGGGACGAAGGAAAAGCGGTAGACGCAGTTCATGGAGACGAACGGGGAGACGTGGAAGGTTTTGGGAAAGCGGTAGGAGTGGGGCCGGCCGGGGAGTGCCTGCGCGGGTCCCATCCAGGCGGGGGCGCGCTCTCCGAAGGTGTTGTTGATTTCGGCCATGACGAGCGCGAGGCGGTCGCCTTCGTAGCAGTAGAAGAAGGTGACGGGGTTGAAGCAGTACCCCAGATAACGGAGGTGGGTGAGCAGGAAGATCCGCCCGTTCGGGAGCTCCAGCCCGGCGGCCGCCGCGCTCGCGCGGAGCCGCTCGCGGAGCGGGATCCCCGGATCGCCGACGTGGTCGCGGTCGTCGAACGAGGCCCAGTTGAACCGGTTCGACGAGACCCAGGGCGAGGCCGCGCAGAGTTCCGGGATCCGGTCGACGTCCAGGAACGCCATCCCGAGCGTGTAGGTGAACGCGTGCCTCCGGGGATGGAACCGCCGGTGGCGGAGCGTCCCCAGATAGAGCCCGGGTTCTACCACTTCACTCCCATCCGTTCCGCCACGCGGACGGCGGAGCGGAGCCCGTCCTCGTGGAACCCGTGGCCCCACCAGGCGCCGCAGTAGTGGGTGCGGTTGCGCCCGCTGACCTCCGGCCAGCGTCCCTGCGCCAGGATCGAATCCTGGCTGAGGCGTGGATGCCGGAACGCGAAACGGGAGAGCGCCCTGGACCGGTCGACGAGGGCGCCGGCATTGAGGCTGACGAAGCAGTCCGACTTCGTCTCGAGCGGCTGGAGACGGTTCATGTGGTAGGTGGTGACGGACCGTCCGCCGTCTTCCGGCGTGCGCAGGCTGTTCCAGGACGCCCACGCCCGGCGGCGGGCCGGCATGACGCGGGGATCGGTGTGGAGGACCGCCTCGTTGGACGTCGTCCGGAATGTCCCGAAGACCTCGATTTCCGCCTGTGTGGGGGAGGCGAGGAGCGGGAGGACCTGGTCGCCGTGGCAGGCGAAGACGACCTCGTCGAACGTCCGCGCCCCGGCGCCCTCCGCGTGCACGGTCACGTCGCGCAGGGTCCGCTCCACGCGCGCGACGGGCTTACCCGTGAGGATCCGCTCCCGGAACGGCTGCACCAGGGGATCGAGGTAGCGCGCGCAGCCGCCGGGGATCGTGCGCCAGGGGACCTGCGTGGTGACGCCGAGGAATCCGTGGTTCTCGAAGAAGCGCGCGACAGAGGCCGCGGGGAAATCGAGCATGTCCCGCGGGGAGGCCGACCAGATGCTCCCCGCCATGGGGAGAAGGTAGGAGTCCCGGAAATCGTCGCTGAACCGCTCGCGGAGGATCCATCCGCCGAGGGGCCACGCCGCGGCCCCCGGCTCGGCGAGGAGCGCGCGGGCGCGGCTGTTGAACCGTCGGATTTCGGAGAGGAGGGCGTAGAACCGCGGGCGGACGAGGTTCCGGCGCTGGGCGAAGAGCCCGTTGAGGCCGCGGGAGCACCAGGAGAGGCCGTCCGGCCGGTTCTCGACGGAAAACGACATGTCGGACGGGACGGTGGCGATGCCGAGCTCGCGGAAGAGCCTGCAGAGCAGGGGGTAGTTCGGCTCGTTGTGGACGATGAAACCCACGTCGACCGGGCAATTTCCCTCCGGCGCGGCGACCGTCGCGGTCAGCGTGTGCCCGCCGAGCCGGGATTCCTTTTCGTAGAGCCAGACCTCGTGACGGCGGCTCAGGAGCCACGCCGCAGCCGACCCGCTGATGCCGGATCCGATGACGGCGACCCGGCTCATGGGGCCGCGGGCGCTGGCTCCGGCTGGGGCTGCGGCGCGGGGACCTCGGGGGCGTGGCGGAACGGGCGCATGTTGCGGACGATCCCGATGAACGACAGCGCCTTCAGCCCGTACCAGGTCATGTCGACCTCATACCACCGGATCCCCTGCCGGCAGGAATGCTGGTACCAGTGATGGTTGTTGTGCCATCCCTCGCCCATCGTGATCAGGGCGAGCCAGAAATTGTTGCGGCTCGTGTCGGTGGTCGGAAACCGGCGCGACCCCCAGACGTGGCAGAGCGAATTGATCGTGAACGTGCCGTGATACAGGATCACGGTGGACAGGAAGAACCCCCAGAACAGCCCGGGCCATCCCCAGATCAGCGTGATCGCCGCCGCCAGCGTGACCGGGCAGAGGTAGTGGAACCTGTCGAGAAACCTCAGCTCGGGGTACTTGTGGAAGTCCGGGATCTGCTTCGGATCGTAGCTGTCGTAGTACTGGGAAATGATCCACCCCACGTGCGACCAGAAAAACCCGTCCCGGATCGGGGAGTGGTGATCCGTCTCCTGGTCGCTGTGCCGGTGGTGCTCCCGGTGATTCGCCGCCCACCAGAGCACTCCCTTCTGCCCCGACGTCTGGGCCAGGAATGCCAGGAGGAACTGGCTCACGCGGTCCAGGGTGAACGTCCGGTGGCTGAAGTACCGGTGGTACCCCGCCGTCACCACGAACATCCGTCCCACGTACAGGGCCGCCGCGAGCAGGACCCATTTCCAGGAAAATGGGAAGAAGAAGACCCCGAGCGCCGCGACATGAACGGCATAGAAAATCAGGGTCAGGGGGTTGAGCCAGGACACCTTGCGCTCAACGCCGCGGGCGGCATTGAACTGAACGACATCCATGGTGCGCATCCAGAATCGGGTGAGACGATCCCACGGGCTCAGGAGGCGCCCCGGTCCATCCGGGAAGGCGCGATCCGCCCGTTCGCGAGTGGGGACGATATCCGACCGCAGGCGGGCATGGCAAGTCCCGGCAGGCCGGTCAGCCCAGGCGATCCCGCCGCCTCTCCATCCAGACCAGGATCGGAGGCAGGATGAGAAGGCTGGCCAGGAGGTAGCAGAGCATCCCGATGGAAATCGCGAGGCCGAGCGACTTCATCGCGCGATTGGCGGCGAACGCCAGGGAACCGAACCCGATCACGGTCGTCAGCGAGGTCAGCGTGAGGCCGCGCCAGAGGGACGAGACCGCGCGCGCCGCGTCTCTTCCCCCCAGTTCCCGGAACCGCGCGACCATGTGGAGGCCGTTGTCGGTCCCCATCCCCATCATCAGCGGGAAGACGATGAGGTTGAGGTAGTTCATGCGGATGTCGAGCAGCCGGAACGACCCGACCAGCCAGAGCGTCCCGACGAGTCCGGGGAGAAGGGCCAGGAGGGCCCAGCCGGGGCTGAGGAAGAGCAGGGCGGCGAGGACGCAGGTGAGCCCCGCCGCGGCGAGGGTCGCCTTGAAGATCTCGGGGGCGATCCGGTCGTCGAGCTCCTTGACGACGACGCTGAATCCGCAGAGGTTGGATCCCGCATCCCCGCGTCGGGCGTGGGCGCTGATCCCGTCGATCACGTGTTCCCGGACCTGCATGACATGGAGCGGGTCCCGCGGGGTGACCCAGGTCAGGGCCCGGTGAACCCCGTCCGGAGACGGGCGGCCCAGGAATCTCCCGCGGATCGAGTCGAAGAAGGGGTCCTGGATCTGGGAGGGGAGGAGGGCGTGGCGTGCGGAGAGCATCGATCGCAGCCACGTTTTCGCATCCGCGAACGCGTCGGGATCGAACCCCTCCCTGTCCAGGGCGGCGTCCAGGTCGGCGATGACCCGGTCCGCGTCGATTTTCGCCAGGGCCTCGGCGTGGCGTTTCTGCCGGGACGGCGCCGGGACGAAGTCCGTGATCGACTGGACGGTGATCTCCCCGATCGGATCGCCCGGGGGCGCGCGGCGCCGCCCTTCCCTCAGTTCCTTCGCGACCCGGTCGAGCTTCTCCAGGACCTCACCCTCCTCCGTTCCGCGCGAGATGAGGAGGAGGGGGTCGAGCCCGGAGGAATAGGACCGCCGCATCCGTTCCTGCGTCTCCAGCAGGGTGTCCCCTTCGTTGCGGAGATTCTTCACATCGGTCTCGCGGATCGGGAGACCGGTCGGCGCCGGGGCGACGGCGATGAGCGCCACCACGGTCGCGGCGGCCCCGAGCGTTCCCCCGATCCAGGAATTCCGGACCACGAAGGCGGTGACGAGCCGTTCCCCGTGGGCGGTCATGAAAATGAGGCAGGCTGCGGTCGACACCGTCCCGAGCGCCGGCATCTGCCAGATGCTCCAGGCGTTGTAGGCCAGAAAAAGCAGCCAGCAGGTCGCCGTCGCCCACCCCGGAATGTCCCGGTCCGGCGCACCCGACCGGTTGAGCAGGCGCACCAGGATGGGCCAGGAGAGAATCGTCGCCACGAAGACGAGGAACAGGCCGAAACCGACCAGCGTGGCGAATTCGCGCAATCCCTTGAAATCGCTCACCCAGAGGCAGAGAAGCGCGGCGACCGACGTCGCCATCGCGATGAAGATTCCCGAGCCGGCCCCGAAATAGGTCCGCCGGCTCGCCTCCTCCGCCGGCGTCCCGTCCTGCCGCTCGCCGCGGAATCGGTTGACGAGGTGGATCGTGAAGTCGATCCCCATCCCCGCGAGGAGCCCCGCGAACCCCACGGTCACTCCCGTCAGGTGCCCGAACGCGACCCCCGCCAGCCCGAACGTCCACAGGATCCCGAAATTGAGCGCGACGAACCCGACGACCAGCGCGCTCCAGCGGCGAAGCGAGATGAGGAGCATCAGGAGCACGGGGGGGATCGAGCTCAGGATCGTGAGCCGCAGGTCGCCTTTGATCGCCGACTCGTTGGCGAGCGCGACCGGGTATCCGCCGAGGAAGCTCACCCTCCAGCCGTCCGCTCCCGGGACCTCCCGGCGCGCCTCCGCCTCCGCGCGGTCCATCTGGGCCATGATCTTCCGACAGAACTCGATGCTGTGCGGGGGCTCCCGCCCCTCCACGAGCATGAACAGCGCGTTGTGGTCGGGCGAAAGGAAGTACCCCTGGCTCGTGTCCATCTTCCCCGCCGGCATCGCCGCCCGGGTGACCGGGATGTAGAAGTCCAGCCAGAGATCGAGCGGGTCGCGCTGCATCAGCACATCCGCGACCGAGGGCCCGGGCGACGCCAGCCTCCGCCGGTTGCGTTTCACCCGCTCCCGGATCTCCGCCGTCTCCAGGCGCTTCAGGAACCGCTCGAAATCCTCGTCCTGAAGGAGGAGCGGGCCGTGGGACTCCACGATTCCGAGGATGAACTGCTCCGCCTCGCGGGTCAGTTTCCAGTCGACGCGGGTGACGTCCGGGGACGCCTGGATCCGGGCGGCCATCCGCTCGACCAGCTGCTGACCGGCGGCGTCCGAGGCGTCGGGGTGTGTTTTCTCGAGGTAGACGAACAGCTGCCCGGTGAAGGTGAAATGGTGGAGGAGTTCGTTGACGCCCTCAACCGCGGGGGAAGACCGGGGTAGAATGTGGATGATGTCGGATGAGAACGTGAGGCGCCGTGCCGCGAGGAGGCTGAGGGCGCTGAGGAGTCCGATCGCGGCGAGGGACAGGCCGGGACGGTTCCAGAGCAGCTGATGAAGCCAGGAGAGGAAGCGGGGCATGGTGGCCGGGACAAGATACGGAACGCGCGCCCGGGGCGCAACGACGGTCGGCGGAGGGGAGGCGGCGATGATCCGGCGGGTGCGGGGCGGGGTGGCGGGGGTTCTGCTGTTCGCGGCGCTCGCGGCCGCGGACGGGATCCCCGTCGACGGACGGGTGGTCACGGCGGACGGGGAGCCGGCCGCCGACGCCGTGGTGGGGTTCGAGTGGCAGTTCCGCGGGAAATGGGTCCCGTTCCAGCGGCTCGGCGTCGGGAAAGACGGCGGGTTCACCGGCGAGCTCCACTGGACCCACCGGCCGATGGTGCTGCTCGCCCTGGACTCCGCGGGCAGGAACGGCGCCCTGCGGGTCCTGAAGGACGAGGACCTCAAGGGGCCGTTCGAGCTGAAACTCCAGCCCCTGCAGGAGGTCACCGGGACGCTCGAGTGCCCCGAACTCGGCGCGCTCGGCCCGGTCACCGCCGCCGTCGAAACCCCGGAGGGCGCGCGCGTCTTCCGGATCTCGCTGAAGGAGCCGAAATTCACCATCCCGCTTCCCCCGGGAGATTACATCCTGAAGGCGGTGGCGTTCGACTCGAAGGAACTGCAGAAGCCGATCACGGTGAAAGCGGACGGGCCGCTGGACCTCGGGGCGGTGGCGCTGGAGCCGACCGCGATCGCGCGCGCCTGGGGGAAGGAGCCGCACGCCTTCCGCGCCACGGCGGCGCGCGGCGTGGACCCCGGGGTGACGCTGGCGGATTACAGGGGGCGTTGGGTGCTCGTGGCGTTCTGGTCCGCGGACTCGGCGGACTGCACGCGCGCCCTGGTTCCGCGGCTGAATGCGCTGGTGGAGCGGTGGAAAGGTTCCGAGGAGCGCTTCGCGATCCTGGCGCTCCATGAGCCGGGGGCCGCGACGCTGGCCGACCTGGACAAGCGGCTGGAGAAGGTCAAGGCGGGGTCCTGGCAGGGGAAGGATCCGGCGTTCCCGATTCTCCTCGACGACACGGGGGAGACCTGGAGGGCGTGGGGGGTGGAGAAGACGCCGACGCTGGTCCTGGTCGATCCCGAGGGGAAGGTCGTGAAGCAGGGAACGGACCAGATGCTGGAGGCCCGGTTGAGGGAGGGGAAGTAGCGTTCGCCGCCGGGCTTGCCTACAATCGGGCGATGCCCAGCGCCGTGCTCCTCAAGAAAGATGTCCGGCTGGACGTCCCCTCGGTCGCGCCGTTCCTGGCCGAGGCGCTCCAGATGCAGGTCCACGACGCGCGTCTGATCGTGCGGAAGGCCCGGGGGATCTTCCAGGATCACCTGGAGGACGGGCGCGCGCGGGCGATCGCCGCCGCGCTCGGGAAGCTGGGGATCGAGACGACCGTGGTCCCCCAGGCGGAGATTCCGCCTGTGCCGCACATGAAGCGGATTTTCGGCGGGAAGATGGACGCCGAGGGGTTCGACATGGTCCTGAATCCGCTGCGGAAATCGCACCGACTCGCGTGGGCGGACGTCCATTTCGTCGCGATCGGCGTGATTGCGACCCCCCAGTACGAGGAGTACCTGACGAGCAAGGCGTTCAAGTCGCTTCCCCCGATTCACGCCATGGAAGATCCGGAGATGAAGGCGGAGTTGCGATCGAAGCTGGCCTCGCGGGCGCTTCGGCGGGGGGAGCGGGAGGGGGCGCAGGTGCTGGAGCGGGCCCGTGTGAAGCCGCGGATGGACAAGAAGGAGCTGGAGGCGCTGTACCGGGACCAGACGACGACGCACGTGGAGTTCTGGACGTTCGGGAGCGGGACGCGGCACCGGATTTCCCGGCAGGATTTCAATTATGAGTGCCTGGGACCGCGGGCCCGGAAGACGTCGACGGAGAATTTCAGGCTGCTGCTGCGGGATCTCTGGAGCCGGACGCAGAAGGCGCTGTACACCCGGCTTGCGAAGGAGTTCCTGCAGGGGGCGGAGATCCACGAGCTGCTGTATGACGACCTGGAGGAATTCGACCGGTCCACGCGGTGGTTTCTGCACGAGGCGGCGGGGGCGACGCCGAAGCCCGGGGTTCTGGCGCCATCCGCCGACGAGGAGCTGCTGGGGCCGCCGATGACGGCGCCGATCGACGCGGTGGAGACGCTGGAGTGACGACCCGGCACTGGACGGTGGCGGTGACGGGGGCGTCGGGGAGCGTCTATGCGCAGCGGCTCTGCCGGGATCTGGCGGGGCGGAAGGGGGTGCGCGTGAACCTGGTGATGAGCGAGGCCGGGGCGCGGGTGATCCGCGAGGAGCTGGGGGTGGCGCTCGATCTCGAGGATGGCCCGGGCGTGATTCGTGCGCTGGCGGGGGCCGGGGCGCGGAATTTCCATTACGACCACTACAAGGACATCGGGGCCGGGATTGCGAGCGGGACGCATCCGACGGAAGGGATGGTGGTGATTCCGTGCACGACGGGGACGCTGGGGGGAATTGCCTCGGGGGTGTCGCGGAACCTGATTGAGCGTGCGGCCGAGGTGGTGATGAAGGAGCGGAAGAACCTGATTCTTGTCCTGCGGGAGACGCCGCTGTCGCTGGTGACGATCGAGAACATGGCGCGGCTGGCGCGGGCGGGGGTTTGCATTCTTCCGGCGGTGCCGGGTTTTTACCATTTGCCGAAGACGCTGGAGGATGTGGTGGATTTCCTGGTCGGGAAGGTTCTGGGGCAGATGGGGTTCGGGCACCGGTTGATCCGGAGGCGGGTGAAGAGAGGGGGAGCAGGGTGAGCAAGAAGTGTTCATGTGGAATATTGCAAAATGAATATATCAAAATGAAGTGACGCAACGTTCTGCTGTATATGTGGATGCGTTAAGAAATCCGGTGCGGCTTTGGCAAGAACTTTGCTTCCAATTTCCTCGTTCAGAGAGCCTTCCCAGCCCTCACGGAGATCCCGCCATGACCCGACTCCTCCGCCCAGTCCTCGTCGGACTCCTCCTCGCCCTCGCCGCCTGGGCCGAGGAACCCGCCGCCGAGCCCGCCAAGGTCATCGCCTTCCCCGGCGGAGGACGCTGCTACCCCGCAGAACGCCGGATCGAAATCGACGGCGTCGCCGTCTACCCGACCCACGCCCCCATCGAACTCTTCGCCTGCGCCCAGCACGGCAAGGAACACGAATCCGTCCTCGCACTCTCCTGCATCCCGCAGGATGTTCACTTTGCGCTCCTCATCTTCGGCCTCCGGGACGACACCGAGTTTCCGGGCCAGAAAGGGCCGCAGACGCTGGGAGACCCGGCGAAGCCGGTCGGGGACCGGGTGATCGTCTCGGTGCAGTGGGAGCTGGACGGAAAGCAGGTCAAAGTCCGGGCGGAGGAACTTCTGACCTACGGGCCGCCCAGGGACCGCCGGACGATGCCGCAGGTCGGCTGGACGTTCGCGGGAAGCGAGCGCTGGGAGAGGGTGGACCCCGACACGAATCTGCGGACGGGGGAGACGATCTACATGGCGAACCGGGAGAGGACGCTGGTGTCGACGTACCACGATCCGAGCGCGGTCCTGGACAACCCGCTGGTCTCCGGCGGCGACGACCGGATGCTCCACCCGAATTTCGACCGGCTTCCCCCCCGCGGGACGAAGGTGACGCTGGTGCTGGAGGTGCCGGACGAGGCGACGCTGGCGGCGATGAAGCAGGCGGAGGCGGACGCGGACGCGGAGTACCTGAAAAAGATCGAGGCGGAGTGGAAGACGATCGACGAGACGGCGCCGACCCGCGAGGAACTGACGCCGGAGCAGATCGAGGAGCGCGAGAGAGTCCGGAAAGAACGGGAAGGCGGAAAATGAGGAACGCGGCGCTCCGACGTGCGGTCGGCGAGGCCCGGGACCGGCTTCACGGCCGGTTCACGGCCCGTGCCGGCGTGCTCGGCGCCGCGGCCGCGTC
>JABWAY010000276.1 GCA_013360825.1 Candidatus Brocadiia bacterium
CGCGCCCGCAGCGCTGCCGGCGGCTGCGGCCGGTCCGCGCACAGCGCCCGCAGGAACCCGAATTCCACGCCGCACGCGGCGCACCCCTCCAGGTGCTCCCGCAACGCCGGCGTCATCTCCCCTCCCGCCGTCACCCGGTCCTTCAGCTCGTCACACCGCATGGCCCTTCCTCGCGAAATAGTCCCTCAACGCCTGCCGGCCGCGCGACAGGCGCGACCCGACCGTGTTCACGTCGCACACCATGATCTCCGCCGCCTCCTGGTACGAAAACCCCTGCGCGTCGCAGAGCCAGAGCGCCTCGCGGTACTCCCGCGGCACCGTCGCCAGAGCCCGTCCGATCGCGTCGGCCGCGTCCACACGCTCCAGCCCGTCCGACTCCACGCGGATGGCCTCCGGCTCCAGCGACACCTCCCCGCGGCGCTGCCGGCGGCGGAGCACGTCGAGCGACGCGTTGCGCGCGACGGTCAGGAGCCACGCCTGGAACGACCGGGACGCGTCGTAATTCGTGCTCCTCAGCAGGAGGAGGAAGGTGTCCTGCGTGATGTCCTCCGCATTGGCGCTGTTCCCGGTAAGGCGGAGGGCGTACCCGTAGACGGTCGCCGCGTGGCGGTCGTAGAGGGTCGCGAGGGCGCGGCGGTCGCCGTTGACGGCGCGGGTCAGGAGGAGGGCGTCTTCCATGGGGCTCCGGGTAACGACTCCCGTGGCCGGCAGGGGGACGGTGTCGGTGACGGTCTGCGCCCGTGGCCGGCCCGTCGCCCGCGCCCGGGCAGGGAGTCCGGCCACCAGCATACCGACCGACTGCGATCCGGTCGCGAGAGACTCGCCCGCGCCGCCGCGGACGCCGCCCGGGGGCGGGCGCCACCCCGTGGATCCCGGCTCGGCCACCGCCGTCCCTGCGAACGGGCTCATTCCTGTCTCCTCGCTGGATCCCCCGCACTGCCGGTCCGCACGATCTACGTCCGGGCTCGCCGCGTTCTTCCAGGGAACCCGGCGGAAATGCGCGCGTTTCTTGTCCCCCCCTCCGCCCCCGCATAAACTTGCCCCATGACTTCCACCGCGACGAACTCCGCTCTGACTCCCGGGATCCCGGGATTCACATTCCCGGACCTTCATGCCCCCGCGCGCCTCCGTGCGCTGCTGGACCTGTTCCACGCCGAAGTGGCGAAGGTCGACCCCGCCCTGTCCGCAGCCTGGAAACCCTATGCGGATGCCCGCGGGGAGGGGTTCGGTCCCGTCCAGGTCTCGGACCTCCTGGTCCGGATGGCCCCCCACGTCTCCCGTTTCGTCGGCCGGCTTTTCGGCGTGACCTCGGAGCTGGCGGCGTTGAGCGCGACGGCGCGCGCGATGGATCCGCTCTGGCTGTTCAAACGGGACATCGTCGGCCGGCGGGTGCTCAAACAGGCGGCCACGGAGACGGCCCCCGCGGCCGAACGGACGGAGGGAATCGCCGCTGCGGCCGCCGTCCTGGCCTCCTGGCCCCCGCTTCCCGGCGAAAGCGAGGAACTCCGCGTCGCCCGCGCCGCCCTGCAGCTCGCCGCCTGGGAAAAGAAAGCGGACCCGGTGCCGGTGCAGGCCCTCCGGGCGGCCCTCCGCATCGCCCCGGACGTTCCGGATCCGCAGGTGGCGGCCCGCGCCCTGGACCTGCTGGCTTCCTGGCTGCGGCATCGTCATCACGCCGGCGAGCTCCGCGACTGGGCGTCGTTCCGGCAGCCGGAAACGCTGCACTTTCCCGACGGCCTCGTCGAACTGGTCCGGGCCGATCCCGCCCGCCCCGAGAGGATCACCGGGCCGGAACATCGCAGGCGCCGGCGGGACGGATTCGCGCTGACCGACCCCCGGATGGACGGGACCTTCGCGATGGGCGAGACGCACTACTGCATCTACTGCCACTCCCGCGACAAGGACTCGTGTTCCAAGGGGTTCCGGGAGAAGGACGGAAAGCCGAAGCCGAATCCGCTGGGAGTCCCTCTGGCCGGGTGCCCGCTGGAAGAGAAGATCTCCGAGGCGCAGTTCCTCAAGAAGGCGGGGGACGCGCTCGGCGCGCTGGCGTGCGTGATCATCGACAATCCGATGTGCCCCGGAACCGGCCACCGGATCTGCAACGACTGCATGAAAGCCTGCATCTTCCAGAAGCAGGAGCCGGTCAACATCCCCGAGATCGAGACGAACACGCTCACCGACGTCCTCGACCTGCCCTGGGGGTTCGAGATCTACTCGTTCCTGACGCGCTGGAATCCGCTCAACGTGAGGCGTCCCTGCGCGCTCCCGTACAACGGCCGGAACGTCCTCGTCGTCGGCCTCGGACCCGCCGGCTACACCCTCGCGCACTTCCTGGTCAACGAGGGGTTCGGCGTGGCGGGGATCGACGGGCTGAAGCTGGAGCCGCTCCCGGAAGACCTGGTCGGCGCCCCGGGACGCCCGTTCATCCCGCTGCGGAACTGGCGCGACCACCTCGAACCCCTCGACAACCGCGTGCTCCTGGGATTCGGCGGCGTCAGCGAGTACGGGATCACCGTGCGCTGGGACAAGAATTTCCTCAAGGTCCTCTACCTGACCCTGCTCCGCCGCGACCTGTTCCGCGCCTGGGGCGGAGTCCGGTTCGGCGGCACGCTGACGCTCGAGGACGCGTGGGAGCTCGGATTCCACCATGTGGCGATCGCGGCCGGCGCGGGGCGGCCGACGATCATCGACATGAAGAACAACCTCTGCCGCGGGGTGCGCAAGGCGAGCGACTTCCTGATGGCGCTGCAGCTGACCGGCGCCTACAAGGAAAGCAGCCTCGCCAATCTCCAGCTCCGTCTCCCCGCCATGGTCATCGGCGGCGGACTGACCGCGATCGACGCCACCACGGAGGCCGCCGCGTACTACCCGCGGCAGGTCGAGAAATTCCTGGATCGATGGGAGCGGCTCATCGTCGCCGGGACGACCGAAGAGGCGCTCTTCGCCCGCTACGACGAGGAGGAGCGCGGGATCGCGCGCGAGTTCCTCGAGCACGGGATCGCCGTCCGCGCGGAGCGCGAGGCCGCGAAGCTCGAGGGCCGTCCGCCCGACTTCATGAAGCTCGTGAACGCGTGGGGCGGCGTCTCGATGGCGTACCGCAAGTCGATCCAGGACTCCCCCGCCTACCGGATCAATCACGAGGAGGTCATCAAGGCCCTCGAGGAGGGGATCACGATCGTCGAGAAAATGAACCCCGTCGAGTGCCACACCGATCGGTTCGGCTCGCTGGAAGCCGTCACGTTCGAGAAGTCGCGGGAGGTGGACGGCCGCTGGGTGGACACGAAGGAATTCGTGAAGCTGCCCGCGCGGAGCCTCTTCGTCGCGGCGGGGACGACGCCGAACATCATCTATGAGAAGGAACGCCCCGGGACGTTCCTGCTCGACGCGAAGAAGAAGTTCTTCCAGGCGCACAGGCCGGTGGACGGGAAGCTCGTTCCGGCGACCGGCGGGTTTTTCACGTCCTACGAGAAGGACGGACGCCGGGTCACCTTCTACGGAGACAACCACCCGACCTACGCCGGGAGCGTCGTGAAGGCGATGGCGTCCGCGCGCGACGGGTACCCGCACGTCGTGGGGGAATTCGCGCGGGAGATCGCCGCCCTGACGCCCGCGGGCCAGCCGGAGCGCGACGCCGCGTGGAAGCGGCTGGTCGAGACGCTGGAGGACGGCCTCACCGCCCGGGTCCACGACGTCGTCCGCCTGACCCCGACGATCGTCGAGGTCTTCGTCCGCGCCCCCATGGCCGTCCGGCACTTCGAGCCCGGTCAGTTCTACCGGCTCCAGAACTACGAGGTCGATGCCCCGATCCTCGAGGGAACGAAACTCCTGACCGAGGGGCTGGCCCTGACCGGAGCCTGGACCGACAAGTCCAGGGGGCTCCTCTCCACGATCATCCTCGAGATGGGAGGCTCTTCACGGCAGGTCGCCCTCTTCAGGAAAGGCCAGCGCGTCGTCCTGATGGGACCGACGGGGACGCCGACGCACATTCCGCGGGGCGAAGAGGTCATCCTGGCCGGCGGCGGGCTCGGCAACGCGGTCCTGTTTTCGATCGGCAAGGCTCTCCGGTCGGCGGGAAACCGCGTGCTGTATTTCGCGGCCTATCGCAGCGCCGCGGACGTCTACCACGTCGACGACATCGAGCAGGCCAGCGACCAGATCATCTGGTCCGTGGACGGCGGAGACCAGATCCCCGCGCGGCGCCCCGGGGACCGGTCGTTCCGCGGGAACGTCGTTCAGGCGATGCTGGCCTACGCGAAGGGGGAGTTCGGCGACGGGGCGTTCCCGCTTTCGTGCGGCAAGCGGCTGATCGCGATCGGGAGCGACCGGATGATGGCCGCGGTCACCCGCGCGCGGAAGGAGGTGCTCGCCCCGTACCTGAAGGAACACATCGCGATCGGGAGCATCAACTCGTCGATGCAGTGCATGATGAAGGAGGTCTGCGCCCAGTGCCTCCAGAAGCATGTCGATCCCGTCACCGGCCGGGAGGCCGCTCCGGTTTTCTCCTGCTTCAACCAGGACCAGGAGATGGATCGTGTGGACTGGAAGAACCTGAACGACCGGCTGAAGACCAACTCCGTGCAGGAGAAGCTGGCGAACGCCTGGCTCGACATGATCTTCGCGAAGCACGAACTGGCCCGGACCTGAGGCCCCGGGGCGGAGGGAACCCGCCTCCCCGGGCGCGGTCACTCCCCTTCGACGCCCACGCCGTAGATCACCCCCCAGGACTTCAGTTTTTCCTGCTGGGCGTCGTCCAGGGTCACGGTCTTTGAGAGCTGCTTCTGCGCATCGACCATCAGCCCGGTCGTGGCCAGCGCCTTCTCGGTCGGCCCGGGGGGCGTCCCGGCCGCCGCTCTCCGGGCGAAATCCGCCTGCAGCTCCGAGTACCGGCGCACATAGTCATCGACGACCGGCTTCACGGCCAGGCTCTGGGCCTCGCTCAGACCCAGGTCGTTCGTCCAGCTCGCCAGGACCGAGCGCGAGACCTCCTGGCGGCCGCCGTTGATGATCGAATTCGGCTGCGCCCACCTGTCCCGCGCCAGCATGTCCACCTTGTCGAAGATCGCCCGCTGGTCCGGCGTCATCGATCCCCACACGCCGTCGAACATCGCCCCGGTCATCTTGACCATCTCCAGCCGGGCCTCGAGTTTCGTCAGCCCGGCCCGGTCGGCCATGAACGTCTTCCAGTCCCCCTCGGCCGCCTCCACCAGCGCGTCCAGCGCGGCGGACTGGGCGCCTTCCGGCGGCAGGTCGGAGGCATCGAGCATGGCGAGCATGATCATGGGAAGCGTGTAGGGCGACAGCTCGAACTCCTGCAGGTCGATCCCGAGTTCCTCCGCGAGCTTCCGCGCGATCTCGATCGCCTCCAGCCAGAGAGCCTGGACCTCGGGGTCTTCCATGCCGTCCTCGCCGTTCTTCAGCTTGTCCCTCATCTCGTACAGCTTCCGCCCGAGGTCGCTCCAGGGGTTTTTCTCCCGGCGGGTCCCGCCCCTGAGCGCCGCCGCGTCGGCGGCCGTG
>JABWAY010000277.1 GCA_013360825.1 Candidatus Brocadiia bacterium
GCCGCCTGGGCCGTGAGCTCCTCCGCGAGACGACGTCGCCGCTCCCGCTCCCGCGTGCCTTCCAGGTGGGCGTCCAGTTCTGCCGCGAAGGCGGAGGCGTCCTGAAAGCGCGCGGCCGGGTCGCGCTCCAGGGCGCGGAGCGAAACGAGTTCCAGGTCGGCCGGGACTTCCGGCCAGCGCGCGAGCTCGGGCCGTCCCGGCCCCTCGGTTGCCCGGCGGCGCTGCACCACGGAGGGCGATTCCACGGCGGAGGAGACGACCCTGCTGATCACTTCCAGGCTCGACCCGCCGGTGAACGGCGGGCGCCCGCAGAGGATTTCGTAGAGGATCGCCCCCAGCGCCCAGACGTCGCTCCGGGCGTCCACCCGGTCGATCTCGCCGGAGGCCTGCTCGGGCGACATGTACTCGGGCGTCCCCATCACGTCGCCGTCGAGCGTCAACGACGGCGCCGCCGCCTGCTTTTTCTTCCCCCCCTTCGGCTTCGGGGCCGCGGAGCGGTCCTTCGCCAGCCCCCAGTCCACGACCAGGGTCTCGCCGAAGTCGCCCAGCATGATGTTCGAGGGCTTCAGATCCCGGTGCACGACGCCGCGCGCGTGCGCAAACGCGACGGCACGCGCCGCGTCCCGCAGCGCTCCCACCAGCCGCCGCTGCGTCCAGCCCTCCGGCACCCCGCGCCGCATCGCGTCCAGGACCCCCGCCATGTCCCGCCCCGTGATGCGCTTCATGCTGAAGTACTGCCCCCCCCCGGGCAGCTCGCCGCCGTCGTGGACCGGGACGATCCCAGGGTGTTCGAGGCGCGCCGTGAGCGCGCCTTCGTGGCGGAACCGCTCCGCGAGTTCCGGCGGGGCGTCGTCGAGGAGCAGTTTCAGCGCGACGGTGCGCCCCAGGCGCGTGTCCTCGGCCTCGATCACCCGGCCGAGCCCGCCGCGGCCGATCTCCCGCCCGGGCCGGTACCGCGGTGGATCCGTGGCGGGGCGGCGACGCGCAGCCGGTTTCTTGCGGGGCACGGCCCCAGTGTGTCGGGGGCGAGAAGGCCCGGCAAGGATCCGAGGCCGGGGTGGTAGCATTTCCGGGAACGTCCCTTCCCATGGAGACTTCCGTGAGATTCCTCGCCGCCGCGGCCGTCGCGTTGCTCTCCCTCGCCGCCTCCGCCCAGCAGGTGCCCGTCAAGATCGTCGAGGTCAAGGGGAAGGACTTTCCGAAGCTCCAGGGGGTTTCGGCCTCGTATGAGATCGAGGCGGACTGCGACACGAAGACACTCCAGGCCGTTGCCGCGACGCTCGAGGATCTCCGCGCGAGGTTCGCGCAGGAGTTCCGGAACCGGATATCGGCGGAAGCGCTGAAGTCGGTATTGCAGGTGCGGTTCTACAAGACGCAGCAGGCGATGATGGCGAACATGCGGGGGCCGGGTGGGGGACCGGGGGGACCCGGCGGGCCCCCGGGCGGCGGACCGGGAGGCGGTGGACCGGGAGGATACTACGACCCCGGCACGCGGACCCTCCACGCCTGCCTCGAACAACCCGCGGGCGACGACTGGCAGTTCGTCCTCCGCCACGAATCGACACACCAGCTCCTCCACAATCTCCTCTCCATCGGTGGAGGCCAGCCCGGAATCTCCTCCTCCCTCTGGTTCAACGAAGGATTCGCCTCCTACTGGGCGATGACGCGATGGAAGGGACGCGCGGTCTCCGAGGACGACGTCCCGGCGAAACTGCTCGAGGAATTCAAGCGCTCGAACGACGCCAAAACCCTGATGCCGCTGAAGGAACTCATCGGCGGCCGCCCGGACCCGAGCGCGATGCGGGCCTACTACGCGCAGGGCTGGGCACTCTGCCGGTTCCTCAGGCACCACGCGCAGCATCGCAAGCAGTTCGCCGCCTGGCTCGACCGGGAGCGCGACGGGAAAATCACCTGGGACGACTTCGTGGAGGTCTTCGGGATCAAGGACGCTGCCGCGTTCGAGTCCGACCTGATCCGGGCGACGATCTCCCTGAAGTAGCCGCGACGGAGCTCAGTGCGCCGCCGCCCGCTCCTTCTCCTTCACCGCCTCCAGCGCACCCGCCTTCCACGACTGCACCTGGTTGCGTCCGCTCTTCTTCGCCACATACAGCGCTTCGTCCGCGCGACTCACCAGGTCCTCCGGCGCCTTCATGTCCGCAGACCACTCCGAAACCCCGAAGCTGGCCGTGACCGAGAGTTTCTTCGTTTCCCCCTGGATCATCCGCCCTTCGAGTTTCTTCCGCAGCCGCTCCGCCAGCTGCGCCGCCTGTTCCGCCGTCGTCTCCGGGCAGAGGACCCCCATCTCCTCCCCGCCGTACCGGTACGCCTCGTTCGAGGACCGGATCGAATCCCGCACGACCTTCGCGACCTCCTTCAGGACCATGTCGCCCGTCAGGTGCCCGTACGTGTCGTTGACGCTCTTGAAGTGATCGACGTCGACCATGATCAGGGCCAGCGGCTCGCCGTGGCGCTGCGCGATCGCGGCGTGGTGGGCGAGCTGATTCGTGAAGTGGCGCTTCGTGAACAGCTTCGTCATCCCGTCCCGGATGGTGCGCTCGTACAGGTCCGGCGTCTTGATCGCGAGCGCGACGAAATTCATGAGTTCATAGAGCTCACCCTCGAGCCGTTTCACGAGCGCCCCGCGCTCGGCCGGATCTCCCTCCGCGGCGACCTCCACCTGCAGCGCGCCAATCGTCTCGCGGTCGGCGGTGATCGGGATTGAGAAACGCAGCTGCGTCTGGCTGGCGCGGGTGACGAGCCGTTTCTGCTCGAACGCCTCCGCCGCGGACGCGGGGTCGATCTTCGCGGCGCTGATCTTCCGCGGCTCGAGCATCGCTTCGCCGTCGCGCCACAGCGCCCGCAGCTGCAGCTTTTCCTCCTCGAAGACATAGATCCCGACCATGCCCATTTCGCTCGCCCCCGCGGCATGGGCGACGAAGCCGAGGACGCGGCGGGCGATCGCGCTGAACTCGACCTCCTCGCGGAGGACGAGGATCATCTCCCGCGCGGCGCTGAGAAACTCGACGCGCCGCTCCAGGTCCCGTTTGGACCGCGCGGCTTCCCGCCCGGCCTCGAGGTAACCGTGCGCCTCGTCCTTGAGCTCCTTCTCCCTCCGGCCCGCAAGCGCCAGCAGGAGGCCGAGCACGAGCGCGTAGACCGCGGTCAGGGCCGCGAAGGCCGCGAGGAAAGGAACCACCCCGCCCCGGTTCTCCTGCGCCTGGTACTCGTCCGACATCTGCCAGATCGTCGCGAGCGCGAACGTCGCCGCCGGGAGCGTCGCGAATACAAGGAACCAGGCGATCCGGCGCCTCACCGCGTCACCGTCATCCGCAGGATCCTGTCCGCCGCCCGCCTGGGAAACCCCGGGATGCGGCGGACCGACGCGGGAGTGGGGAAGGGCCCATGCGCTTCCCGGTCGGCGACGATGAGCTCCGCCGTCTTCGGACCGACACCGGGGAGGAGGTCGAGGGTGGCGGCGTCGGCGGTGTTGAGGTTCATCGGGGGGGGCCACACGGACGGAGGCGGGGTGCTCGATTCGAGGGCGAGGCGGAGAAGAGCACCGAGCAGGGCGATACCGAGAAGGGCTCCGGAGGTGGCCGCGCTGCGGGGGGACATGGCCCCATCGTACGGCGGGCGGGCGCGGTTGTCAGCGAATCGGGGTCGGCGGGCTCCCTCCGCGGCGCCTCAGACCGGGTGGCGGGGCGTGCGTCCGGCCAGCACGTCCAGGATGCTCTCCGCCGCGAGGACCGCCATCCGCGACCGCGTCTCTGTGGTTGCGCTTCCGATGTGCGGGAGCAGCACCACGTTCTCGAGTTCCAGGAGGCCCGGGTGCACGACCGGTTCCTCTTCGAAGACATCCAGCCCCGCGGCGGCGATCTTCCGGTCGCGGAGTGCGGCGACGAGGGCCTCCTCGTGAACGACGGCTCCCCGGGAGGTGTTGACGAGCACGGCGGTCGGCTTCATCCGCGCGAGGAAGGCGGCGTTGACCAGGTGCCGGGTGTCCGGGGTCAGCGGCGTGTGAATCGAGATCACGTCGGCGCCGGCGGCCAGTTCCTCCAGCGTGACCCGCCGCGCGCCGGTCTCCTGTTCGAACGCGGGTTTGGCCTCGCGGGAAACGTAGAGCGCGGTCATCCGGAAACCGCGCGCCATCCGGACAACCTCCTGCCCGATCCGGCCTGCCCCGAGGATTCCGAGCGTCTTCCCCGCGACGGAAGGCCCGGTGAGCAGCATGGGGTCCCATCCCTGAAACCGCCCGGCCCGGAGAAATCGCTCCCCCTCGCCGATCCGCCGCGAGGCCGCGAGGATCAGTCCCCACGTGAGTTCGGCTGTCGCCTCGGCCAGCACCCCCGGCGTGTGAGTCACCGTCACCCCGAGCCGGCGGGCGGAGGGCAGGTCGATGTGGTCCGTCCCCGCGGACATGGTCGCCAGGATCCGCAGTCCGGGAAGCGAGAGGATCGCTTCCCCGATCCGGTCCGTGAGCTGGCAGAGGATCCCCGCACATCCTTCCCCGCGGCGCGCGATCTCGGCGGGGGAGAGCGGGCGCTCGGAGAGGACGACCTCGACGGCCGGGAAGAGGACTTCCAGGCCCGCCTGGGGAACCGGTCGGGTGACGAGGACACGGGGCATGATGGACGAGCATAGCGAAACGGTTGCGGACGAGCCATGTGCGGGGCGGGATCTCCGGATGGGGAGGGCTCCAATTTGGGCTTGCAGAGCGGGGCGGCGCGGGGTCCAATCGGGGTTTGGGGAAGGTTCGGCCGCCGGCCGGAGGGAACTACCGGCGGCCGAGAGGGGCTCCCGCAGTCGTCGGGGCGACAGACCTGCCCGCGCGCGGCGCCGGAGCGAGCCGGAACACCCGATCCCCGGGAGGCCGTTCGTTCACGGACTTTCCGGGATTCTCCGCGTGTTTTCGTGCCGGGCCATGGTCGTCCACAACCAAACCTACTGTCCCGAATAGGAACTCAAGGCGCGCCGCAACAAAGGAGGCAGGCCGAACGCAGACCATGAAGAGCCGTGACGTTCATCGGTCATTCGGACCGGGAAGCAGAGCCTTCCCAAACGACGTGAGTATCCTCTACAGGAGTGTCGCAATGCTGACAGGTCGCAACTGGTGGACCGTTGCGCTCGTGCTGGGGCTGAGCCTGCTTGCGGTGACGGGATGCCGCAAGAAGGGAAGCCGCCGGACGACGAACATCAACGGGGCGGACATCTTCACGACGGATAAGTTCCCCGGCGCGGAGGTGCAGGACGGGAACGTGGCGGACGACAAGCGGGCGTTCAGCCCCTCGGGCGAGGACTTCGTCAGCGGCAGTCTCCAGGTCACCCAGAACGGGACCCGCGGGACGGCGATGGCGACCTACCGCACGAGCACGAGCGGTCTCTGGGCGAGCCACTTTGACGGGAGCTGGACGCCGCCGGTGAAGCTGCAGGCGCTGGATGCCCCCGGGGTGCCGTCGGTTTCGTCGAGCGACCTCGTGGTGCACGCATTCATCAACACGGACGAC
>JABWAY010000278.1 GCA_013360825.1 Candidatus Brocadiia bacterium
TCGCCCTGGTCCGCCTGGTGGGTCGCCGCAAAGGAAACGCTCAGGAAGTACGAAGTCGTTCGTTACCAGGGGCCGTCGGATCTGTCAGGGGATTTCCGGTCGTGAACCACCCATTTCCGCCGCCGCGTACAGCTGATGTTCAAGGATGCCATCGCCCTCTTCCTTCAGCACCGGGAGGGCCGGGTCAAGGCTTCGACCTTCTCGGGAGACATCCGCCGTCTGCGTGTCTTGAGTCGGTCGCCCTTCGGAAGCAAGGCACTGAACGACATCTCGCCCGCCGACTTCATCCGTTGGAGCGAGGATCGTCGGAGAGTCACCAGCGGAGCGACGATCAACCGGGACCTTTGCTTGGCGTCAGCGCTTTTCAGGTGGGCTGAACGGATGGGATACGCGAAGGACAACCCCCTCCGCAAGGTCCCCAAGTTCTCCGAGAAGGGTCGGGCGCGCGAGGTCTACCTCACTCAGACCGAGGCCCGCGACCTGGTTGGAGCTTCGGATGCCGTGATGCGTCCCTTCCTTCACGCGGCCCTGGCAACCGGAGCCCGGAGAGGGGAGCTGCTGAGGCTGAAGTGGCGCGACGTAGATTTCGACCGGCGCGAGGTCACCATTCACCCCGAGAACGAGAAGGCAGGCCGGGGTAGGGTCATTCCTATGACGCTGGACCTTCTCGCGGAGCTGCGGACGCTTCGCCAGCTCCGGCAGGTCAAGGCCCTGGACGGCTCGGACGCCGTCTTCCTCCAGGCGAGCGGAGACCCGATCACTGAGGAGGTTGTGAAGAAGGGGTTTGATCGCGCCATTCGTGCCTGCGACTCCATCCCTACCGAGAAGCGGGAGAAGGTCGTTCTTCACTCCCTGCGTCACTCGTGCGCTTCCTTCATGGTCGCGGCCGGGGTTCCGCTGCTCGACGTCGCTCGGATTCTCGGTCACTCCACGCTGGCCGTGACGATGCGCTACGCGCACTTCGCTCCGGAGTCGGGACGTGCCGCCGTCGACAAGCTCGGCAAGGCTCTCGGGCTCTGCACTCCCTCGACGGAGGCGGCAGCTCAGTGAACAGAAGGCCCCCAACGGCAGTTTCCGAAGCCTCTTCCGAGGGCAGCAAGGCCCCCCTGGAGGCCCCCTTGGGGGTACAGCACTTCGTAAGTCCATGTCCCCGGCGCGATTCGAACGCGCGACCTGCGGTTTAGGAAACCACCGCTCTATCCAACTGAGCTACGGGGACGCGTTCCGCGATTCTATCTTCCCCCTTGGGCCCCGGGTTCGATTTTCCTCCCCGAGCGACCCGCGCTTCTCCCATCCGTCTCCGCGCACCCCCGCCCCCATCCTCTCCCCATCCTCACCCGATCCACCCCCCGCCGATCCCTCCCCCCGCCCCCCCGATCCGGTACACTTCTCCCGAAACCTGAGGGGAGCCCCCCATGCGCAAGCTCGCGCTCGTCCCGGTCGTGGTTCTGTGCGCCGTCGTGCTGGCCGAAGACAAACCGCCGCCCGGGCGGAAGCTCGAGGGGGTGGTTGCGGACGGGGAGAATGTGCTGCAGGCGGGGGCGGAGATGGCGGCGCAGTGGACGTGGGAGGGGGGGAAGGCGGCGCCGGCGGGGGGGATACGGACGGACGAAGGGGGGAGGTTCTCGCACGTCTGGAAGAAATGGCCCGGGAGCGTGGTGCTGCTGGCGTACAACGCGGCGCGGGATCGCGGGGCGGTGGTGACGATCACGGACGAGGCGTCGAAGAAGCCGCTGGCGGTGCGGCTGGGGGCGCTGGTGAAGGTGCGCGGGTCGATCGCGACGGCGGACCCGGCGGTGCCGCTTCCGGACCCGGTGACGTTCACGGTGACGGCGGTGGAGGGGGAGGTGGAGTTCCTGAAGGTGAAGGCGGTGAAGGGTGCGGTGGCGTTCCGGCTGCCGGCGGGGAAGTACCGGGTGCGGTGGGCGGACGGGAAGTTCCGGGAGTTTGACCGGGAGATCGAGCTGGGGGGGCGGAGCGAGCTGGATCTGGGGAAGATCGTGGCGGTGCCGACGCCGGTGGCGAACGGGATCGGGAAGGTGATGCCGCCGTTCAACGCGGCGGGGGTGAGGGGAGGGCCGCGCGGGCTGCAGCTGGCGGACTATCGGGGGAAGTGGGTGCTGGTGCTGTTCTGGGGGTCGTGGTGCAACACGAGTTCGACGCAGTGGTTGCCGAACCTGGTGGAGTTTGACCGGAGGTTGAAGGGGCGGTTTGAGGACTACCAGATTCTGGCGTACCACGATGCGACGGCGAAGTCGTTCGAGGAGATGGAGGAGAAGCTGGCGAAGCATGGGGAACTGCACTGGGATCCGCGGAACGTGCCGTTTCCGCTGCTGCTGGACGCGCAGGAGGGGGGGACGGTCAAGACCTGGGGGGTGACGGGGGAGCCGATCGTGTTCCTGTTCGACCCTGAGGGGAAGCTGGTGAAGGTGGAGCGGGACTACGGGATGCTCGAGAAGGAGCTCCTGGCAGGCCGCAACCGGTAACTTCGCCCCCGTCTCTTTCCCTTTTCCCCTTGCCCTTTTCTCTTTTCCGTTTGCCCTTCGCCCTTCGCCCTTCGCCCTTAGCCCTTCCCCCCCCCAAAAAAGATTCCGCTTCCCCTCTCCTCCCCCCTTTTGGTAAACATCCATGCGTCGGAAGCCTTCGGAACTCCGGGACGTCGGATGACGTTCCGGTCGGAGTGGCCCGCAAGGGTCGACCGGCTTGTTTCGGGAGACCGGGGGTGACCGCAAGACATTGAAGGAGGCAGTATGCCGACCGGTGTTGTCAAGTGGTTCAACGATCAGAAGGGTTATGGTTTCATCGCTCCGGACGATGGCGGCAAGGATGTGTTCGTGCATCACACCGCGATTCAGATGGATGGGTTCCGGACCCTGACTGAGGGGCAGAAGGTCGAGTTCGAGATCACCCAGGACGTGAAGGGTGCTCGCGCGATCAACGTCCGCAAGGGACCGGGCGGCTAAGAAACCACTCAATCATCGGGCCCCGGGGCTTGCACCCCGGGGCTTTTTTTTTGCCCGTGCGGGGCTACTTTGAGGCGGCGGGGGCGGTGTTGCCGGGGGAGGTGGCGGCGTAGAGGGCGGCGAGGGCGAGAAGGAGCTCGAAGCCGAAGACCTGCTCGTAGCGCTCGTGGAGGCGCATGAACTCGGTCCCGGCGCCGGTGCCGGCGGGGCGGGCGTCGCGGATGGCGGGGGCGAGGAGGAAATGGACGTAGACGGAGCCGGCGAGGAGGGAGGCGAGGGCGAGGTCCGCGACGAGGCTGGGGGCCCTGCGGACGCGGAGGGCGAGGGAGGCGACGAAGCCGGCGGCGGTGGAGGCGAGCGCGACCCATTCGAAGATGCCGAGGGAGCGGCCGACGACGGCGCCCGCGGCGGCGCGGTCGGTCTCGAGGATGCGGAAGGTGGCGGGGGCGACGATGAGGGCGATGGCGGCGCCGCCGCCGAGGAAGAGGGCGAGGGCGAGGATGCGGGTGAAGGCGAGGAGGCGGTTCACGGAGGGCTACTCCTTGTCGTAGACGACGAGGGACTCGACGGGGCGGCCGGCGAGGCGGGCGCGCGGCTGGAGGAAGGCGAGCTCGACGACGAAGGCGAGGGCGGAGACGCGCCCGCCGATCGACTCGACGAGCTGGGCGGCGGCGGCGGCGGTTCCGCCGGTGGCGAGGAGGTCGTCGACGAGGAGGACGGAGGCGCCGGGGCGGACGGCGTCCTCGTGGATTTCGAGGGTGTCCTTGCCGTATTCGAGCTCGTAGGTCAGGGACTTCCTGCGGTAGGGGAGTTTGCCGGGTTTGCGGATGGGGATGAAGCCGACGCCGAGGAGGTAGGCGAGGGGGGCGCCGAAGATGAACCCGCGGGATTCGATCCCGGCGACGAGGTCGGGGGGGGAGAGGCGGAAGCGGTCGTGGAGCGCGTCGACGGCGTGCTTCCAGGCGCGGGGGTCCTGGAGGAGGGTGGTGATGTCGCGGAAGACGATGCCGGCCTTGGGGAAGTCGGGGACGCTGCGGATCGAGGCGCGGAGGAGGTCGGTGTCGGTGACGTGAGGGGGCATGGGGAGTCCTGGAGAAGCGTGGGGGGTGGGGGGACTAGTCCTGCTCGTCGAACTCCTCCTTCGAGGTCCGGGTCCGCTTGAGCGACAGCCGGATCTTCTTCAGCGCGGAGCTCTCGATCTGGCGGACGCGTTCGCGGCTGACGCCGATCTTGTCGCCGACTTCCTGGAGGGTGAGCGGCGGGCCGTCGCCGAGGCCGTAGCGCAGTTTCAGGATCTCCGCTTCCCGCCCGTTGACCTTGAGGAGGTACTTCTGGATCTGGCCGGTGAGGTCCTCGGGGAACTCCTGGGTCCAGGCGGGCTCGCGGTTGGTGTCGTGGATCGCCTTCCAGAGGAGGTCGAGGGAAACGGGCTGGGCGGAGTTGGTGCTGGTGGCGAGCGCCTGGCGGATCGCCTCGCCCGCGGGGCCGGAGATCTTGAGGGCTTTGGCGATCTCGGTCGGGTCGGGTTTGCGGCCGAGCTTCTGGGTGAGCTTGAGGGAGACCGCCTTCCACTTATTGATCAGCTCGACCATGTAGGTCGGGATGCGGACGGTCGGGGCGGTGTCCATGAGGGCGCGCTGGATGGACTGCCGGATCCACCAGGTGGCGTAGGTGCCGAACTTGACGCCGCGTTCCGGGTCGAACTTCTCGACGGCCTTGAGGAGCCCGATGTTTCCCTCTTCGATCAGGTCGAGAAAGGTCATCCCGCGGTTGGAGTATTTCTTGGCGATGGAGATGACGAGCCGGAGGTTGGCGCGGATCATCCGTTCGCGCGCGGCGGGGTCGTCGTGGTCGCGGATGGCGCGGCCGAGCTGTTTTTCCTCGTCGACGGTGAGGAGGCGGACCTTCTCCACCTGTTTCAGGTAGAACTCGAAGTCCTCGTCGTTGCGGCGCGGCACGGGAGTCTCCGGGTACGGGAATCGCGGGCGGATCCGGCGGGGTCGGGATCCGGGCGGGACCGGGCGCCTTCGGCCGGGGCGCGCGATGTGGCGGCGATTATGGTGCGGGAGCGGCGGGAGCGCAAGCGGGTGCGGGGTTCACGGGGAGTAGCGGATCACGCTCACGCGGTCGTCGCCCTCGCCGAAGACGGCGACGATGGTGAACTCGGGGCCGAGGCGCGAGGCGAGGCCGCGGTGGTCGTCCTCGACGAGGGCGAGCCAGCGGGCGCGGATTTCGTCCATGTGGGCGGGGACGAGGGCGGGGTCCCTGGGGACCTTGAACTGGACGACATCCGCGTAGTACGCGACCTTCTCGGCGCCCGCGACCGGCTCGCCCGGGGCGTGCTCGCGCAGCCAGAGTCCGGCCTGCTTCAGCCCGATTTCCTCGCGGCGTTCGGGGCGGAGGGATTTGGGAAGGGCGACGGCGGCGACGAGGAGGACGGGCAGGAGGTCGGGGAGCTTCACCGTGCGGGGGTGGTCGCCGTCGAGGTACTTCTGCGGGTGGAGGATCTGCTCCGTCGAGGTCGGCGGGTC
>JABWAY010000279.1 GCA_013360825.1 Candidatus Brocadiia bacterium
CGAGGTGGTCCCGCGCGAACCAGACCGCCGCGTCGAGCACGTCGAGAGCGCCGAGGCGGCGCGCCAGCGGCAGCGGCGCGGCGCCCATCAGAGACCGATGACCAGCGCGCCGGCCAGCCCGAAGACAGCCCAGAAGAACAGGAACGATGCCGCGATTCCGGCGGGCCCCAGGAACGCCGCTCCGCGCGACACCCGCTCGACCGTCGTCTCCCGCGCCTCAGGGCGCCTCGCGAGGCACCCGATGCAGAGATTGATCCCGTCCACCTTCGTCGTGCACTCCGCGCAGACCGCCCGCCCGCACGTCATGCACAGCCCGGAACCAAACCGCTCCGGATGATTCTTGCAGGAAAACGCCGGCAGGATGGCATTCATGCGCGCTCCCGATGGTACCGCCTCGCACGCCCGACCCGAATCACTTCGACGCTCCCTCTCCCTCCCCGCCCGCCGCACTCACCTTCCCCGCCAGCTTCGTCGCCGACCCCGCCACCTCCGCCAGCGTCAGCTTCTCGATCTTCCGCGGAATGAACAGGTAGTCCCACCCCGGAGCGAACTTCTCCCGGTTCAGCCGGAACGCCTCCCGCAACAGCCGCTTGATCCGGTTCCGCGCCGGCGCCGTCCGCACCCTCCGCCCCACCACGATCCCGAGCCGCGGCACCCCGAGCCCGTTCGGCCGCCCGTGACAGACCAGCACCCCGTCCTTCGCCACGATCTGCGCCGCAAATGCCGCGTCAAAGTCCTCCCTCCGCGTCATCCGCAACAGTTTCGGGTAAGCGTTGCCCGCCATCCCCCCAGACTAATCCCCGCCGCCCGACTTCCCCGCCGAAAATCTGCTTCCCCCCTCCCGGCCGCCTCCCGGCGCAGCATACAATCCCCACCTCCTCCACTGGAGTCCACCGATGCCCCGCACCCTCCTCCTCTGCCTCCTCGTCGTCGCCCTCCTCGCCCTCCTCCCGCTCCACGCGGTCTCCGAAGACCCGGCCGCCCCCACCCCCGCCTCCCCCGTCGTCGTCGAACTGTTCTCCTCGCAGGGCTGAAGCTCCTGCCCCCCCGCCGAGGAGTTCCTCGCGCAGATCGCAAAAGGTGACAAAGGCTCGTCGGTCTTCGGCCTGGTTTACCACGTCGATTACTGGGACCGCCTCGGCTGGAAAGACCCCTTCGGCGCGCCGGCGTACACCACGCTCCAGAAGGCGTACGCGAAACAGTTCGCCTCCAAAGGCCTCTACACCCCGATGCTGGTCGTGAACGGCAAGCGGCACACATCAAGCTCGGGGGAGGCGACCCGCTGGATCGCCGAGCACGCCGGGAAGCCGCCGGTCGCGACGATCGCCCTCGAGGGCCGCGTCACCGCCGACGGCGCCGCCTCCCTGACCGCGACCGTCCGGCAGGCCGGAAAGGAACCGCGCACCGTCGTCCTCGAGGCCGTCGCCTGGGAAAACGACCTCACCACGAAAATCACCGCCGGTGAACTCAAGGGCGAAACGGTCGTCGAATGGGCGGTCGTCCGGGCCGCCTCGCCGCGCATCGCCCCGGACAAGGACGGCGCCGCCACCCTCACCCTCCCCATCGCCCGCGACTGGAAACTCCCCAACACCGGCTTCCTCGTCCTCGCCCGCGACCCCGCCACCCTCGAAATCCTCGGCGCCGCTTCCATCCTCCACTCCACCCTGAAACCCTCCGGCCGGTGAGCGTCGCCTGGTACGAGTGGCCGTTCGAACCCGTGCGATGGATCGCCATCGCCGCCGTCTGGTCCTACAGACAGACCCTCTCCCGCATCATGCCCGATATCTGCCGCTTCCAGCCCACCTGCGGCGCCTACTGCCTGGAAGCGCTCCAGAAACGCGGCCTCTTCGTCGGCGGCTGGCTCGGCCTGAAACGCCTCTGCCGCTGCCACCCCTGGGGCGGGTTCGGAGCCGACCCGGTGCCGGAGCGATCGCGGCGGGAGTGAGCGGGGGCGGGGGGTTCACGGCCGGAGCGTGGGGAAGACGGACGCGGCATCTCGCGACACGCGGACAGTCGAGAGGCGCATCCGGCGATTCTGCCGCTTGAGATCGGGCGCGCTGCGAACCGCCGTCCTTGCGTCGCCCGTCCGGTTGCCGGATCCTGCCGTTGACCCCATGGGAGCCCGCTCCCTGGCCGAACGATTGGACGACCGCGGTTTCGACGACGGCGAGTGGCTGCGCTGGATCCGCCTGACGCAGACGGAGAGGCTGAGGGAATCCGCGCGGCTCTGGGAGACCTCTGTCGCCCTCGGAGGCAGCGTTGAGCCCGAACCCGATTCTCAAAGTCCTTTCTACGCTCTCCCGGCACCGCGTTCGCGCCCTGCTCATGGGAGGACAGGCGTGCGTCGCGTACGGCGGGGCCGAATTCAGCCGCGACGTTGACATGGTGGCGACACAGCCGCCCTCGCCGTGGAAGGCCGGGGCTGGCCGCCCCTCTTTTCCGCGGAACCGTGAGCTCTACACCAGCGCCTTCAGCCGTTTCTTCACGAACTCCCGGTCGACCGCCACGCTTCCCTTGACCGTGTCGGGCGCGCCGAACGCGACCTCCTCGAGGACGACTTCGATGACCTGGTGGAGGCGGCGGGCGCCGATGTTCTCGAGCTTGTTGTTCGCCTTCGCGGCGACGAACGCCATTTCCTCGAGGGCGTCCTTGGAGAAGGTCAGGGTGACTCCCTCGGTCTTGAGCAGTTCGATGTACTGGCGGGTGAGGGCGTTCTTGGGTTCGGTGAGGATGCGGAGGAAGTCGTCGCCGAGGAGCGGGGAGAGTTCGACGCGGAGCGGGAACCGGCCCTGGAGTTCGGGGATCAGGTCGTCGGGTTTCGCCATGGAGAACGCCCCGGCGGCGATGAACAGGACGTGGTTGGACTTCACCGGGCCGTAGCGGGTCAGGATCGTGGCGCCTTCGACGATCGGGAGCAGGTCGCGCTGGACGCCTTCGCGCGAGACGTCGGGGCCGTTGGTCGGGCCGCTCCGGGACGCGATCTTGTCGAATTCGTCGATGAAGATGATCCCGAGGTTCTCCGCGCGCCAGATCGCTTCGCGCAGGATCTTGTCCTTGTCGAGGAGCTTCTCGGCCTCCTGGGCTTCGAGGATCGCGCGGGCTTCCTGCAGTTTCATCCGGCGGCGGACGACTTTCGGCGGGTGGATGTGGGAGAACATGGCGCCGAGGTCGATTCCGTATTCCTCGATCCCCTGGTTGGAGATTGCCTGCATCATCGCCTGGTTGCGTTCCTCGACGGGGACTTCGACGGGCTCGTCGTTGAGTTCCCCGGCGCGGATTTTCCCGCGCAGCACCTCGCGCTCGGCCTGCCGTTTTTCGGCCTCGCCGGGCTCGACGGTGATCCGGCGGGGGATTTCGGGGAGGAGCATGTCGAGGAGCCGGTCCTCGGTCAGGAGGGCGGCGGGCTCGCGGACTTCGGCGGTCATCTCGCTCCGGACGAGGGTGAACGCGATCTCGGTCAGGTCGCGGACGATCGACTCGACGTCCCGGCCGTGGTACCCGACTTCCGTGTACCGGGAGGCCTCCACCTTCAGGAACGGCGCGCGCATCAGGCCGGCCAGCCGGCGCGCGATCTCGGTCTTCCCGACCCCCGTCGGGCCGATCATCAGCACGTTCTTCGGCATCACGTCGTCCCGGATGTCGGGCGAGAGCTGCTGGCGGCGCCACCGGTTCCGCACCGCCACCGCCACCGTCTTCTTCGCCTCCGCCTGCCCGACGATGTAGCGGTCGAGTTCGGCGACGATCTGCTTCGGGGTCAGGTCGATCAGCATCGGGGAGGTCCTTGATTAAGAGAGGCCGGCAGCCCGTTACCTATAAGGCCGGAACCGCCGCGCGGCCAGCGAATTCCGGCGCGACGCGCGCCGGCCGGGCGCTCAGCGCCTCGTTTTCGCCGCCAGGAAGCACATCACGCGGTTCTGCTGGGCCTGGTTGAGGCGCGTCTGGATCCACGTGTTCTCGGGGTCGAGGTCGCTCGCCGCCATGTACGCGTCGCAGGATTTCCGGAACGCGTCGAGCGCCTTCATGTTCTCCCCGTCCGGATCCTTCGCCTTGTCGTCGAACGACGTCTCCAGGTGCACCATCCCCACGTCGTACCACTTGTTCCCTTCCTCGACCAGCGACGTCACCTTCGGGTTCGCGAACTTCGGCTGCGGCCCGTTGTTGGCCGGCGGCGTTTCCGTCCCGGGATCCGGCGGCGGGTTCACCGGCGGCGGCTCGTCGGGAGGCGGCTTGACGGGCGTCTCGCCGGGCGGCGGCTTCACGGGCGGCGGTTTCACCGGCGGATCGTTCCGCGCCGTCAGGCCGGACCCCGAGGCCATCTTCGCGTACTTCGACTGCGGATACTTCGCGATCAGCTCCCGCTTCTTCAGCTCCGCCGCATCCGCGTTCCCCTTCCCCTGATAAAACACCATCAGGTTGTAGAGCACCTTCGCCTTCGACTCCGCCACCCCCTCCAGCAGCGCCCGGTCCAGCGACACCGCCTTCGCCAGCAGGTCCGGCACCCGAGCATTCAGCTGGTTCTGGATGCAGAAGACCGCCAGCTCGTAGTAGTCCACCCCGCGCGGCTTCTCCGACACCGACTTCAGCCGCTTCTGGTACTCCGCGTCCAGCTCCGCCAGCACCGCTTCCGTCGACTGCTTCTCGACGCGGTCCACCTGCACGACGGAGAAATGCGCCAGGATCCCGTTCCGCTTTCGCACCTCGATCCCGTCCGCCGATTCCTTCACCAGGACGCCCTCGATCACCCCGCTGTTCCGGAGGTAAACGATCACGCGCCCCTCGACCGGCAGGATGTCCGCGGGATTCACCTGCGCGACCAGACTCTCGTACAGGTCCGCGTTCCCCTTCAGCTTCTCCACCCGCACCTTGTCCGCCGGCGCCAGCCGCCCGGAGAGCGCCTGCAGGAACTTCCGTTTCGCCTGACCGAACTCCCCCGCCGCCATCAGGTCCTCGCCCGCCCGGATGATCCCCGTGAGCACGGGATCGGTCTCCGTCGGCGGACGGACCGGCGGGTTCGCCGGCCCGACGACGGGCGGCGGATCGGGAGGTCTCACCGTCCCCGTCCCGCCACCGGGAACCGGATCGGGCGGCTGCTGCGGGCCCCTGACGGGGGGGACAGGGGTCGCCGACGCCGTCTCCCCTCCCCTCAATCCGTCCACGATCTCGCGCGCGGACTTCCCGGTCTTCTGCCGGTGCTCCCAGACACTCCACCCCAGTCCCCCCGCGATCGCGAGGGCGCAGAGCAGCAGAAACGGCACCATGCGCATCCCCGGAATGTACCACAATCCTGCGCGGAACCGGCAGGTTCGCCTCCCGTTCGGGTCGATACAGGAAGGGCCGAACCGCCACGCCCGCTCCCCGTTTCCAGAGATCTCCCCCCGATGCACTTCGATCACCCCTGGGCCCTCCTGCTCCTCCTCCCCGCCCTCGCCGCGGCCTGGCGGCTCCGCACCGCCCTCGCCTGGCGCGCCGCCATCGCCGCCACCACGC
>JABWAY010000280.1 GCA_013360825.1 Candidatus Brocadiia bacterium
CCCCGCCCCGGACCGCGACACGGCGACGGGCGGACCGTCGTGGCCTTCGCCCCGGATCTCCAGCGTCGAACCCTCGGGGGTGGACGGGTCGCGGAACCGGCGCAGCGTCCGCTCGAGGAGATCGGCCTGCCCGGCGAGCGTCGCGGTGCGGCGCTCCCAGGCATCCGCGAGGAGATCCGCAGCGGAAAGAGCGGCCCCGCCGGACGCGATCTGGAGCGCCCGGGATTCGAGCGACGCCCGGAGCGACGACCGCACGGCGTGAAACGCGGCGACCCGTGCCGCGTCCCCCTCGACCTCCACGTCGTCCCGCCGGAGGTCGATCGACATCGCCGGGCGGCCGGACGGGCCCCATTCCGTGGCGATGACCGTGACCCGCGGCGACGCGACGCTCGCCGTCACGCCGAAATCCGCGGCGACACGGCGCGTCAGGGCGTCCGCCGCCGCGAGAAACGGAAACGCGACCGCCGCGTGCCGGCGCCGCCACACCTCCTGCCCCGCCGATTCCTCCACACGCCGCGCCGCCGCCCACTCAGAAACCCACCCCGTCGTGACCACGAACGTGGTCCGGTTCCGGGGGTCGTCGAGCGCCGGCCAGTCGGGATCGGTGCGCGTGAAAATCTCCCGCGTGCGCTCGACGGCCGCCCGCCCGGGGGATTCGAAACGGAATCGCGCGTCGAGCCGGCGGGCCGCGCGGGGATCGATCGGCGTGACGTGCGCCTGGTCCCCCATCAGGAACACGACTCGCATCCCCTCCGCCGGCGTCGCCGTGGAGAGCGCCAGGAACAGGCCCGTGCACGTCGGCGACGGAAGCTCCACCTCGAACCGCGGTTTCGCCGTCTCCCCGTCGACGATCAGCGCCACGCGCACGACATGCCTCTCCCCCGGCGGAAGCGCCGGCCGGGGCCCGCGGCGGGCCTCGGCGAGCAGCGCCTGCCTCAGACTCTCCCTGTCCGCTTCGTTTCCGCCCATCGACCAGAGCGTCCCGAGCGGGCCCCGCAGAACCCCCGCGTACGACTCGCGCCCCACCTCGCCCATGAAGGCCTCGATCCGCGCCGGATCGCGATCGAGCTGGAGCGCCATCGCCCGGATGTCGTCCCCCTCGGGCGGCAGCTCCGACCAGCGACAGCGCCGCAGCGTCAGCGCCATGCCCAGGAACAGAGCCAGCGCCGCCAGGGCCGCAACGCAGGACAGCGGTCGCAGGCGCGGCTTCCCGGCGGGAGGAATCTCGTACATCGGCCCGCCATCCTACCGCCGGCACCCCGCACCTTCCAATCCGGCTCTTACTTCAGGATCGTCACGTCGAACCCGCTTCCCTCCCGGTACCGCGCCGCCGCCGCCACGAGCGCCCCGTAGATCGCGATCATGTCCACCCGCCCGGGCATCCGCTCCGGATGCCACTGCACCCCCAGCACCCACCCGTCCCCCTGCTCCCGGGGCTCCACGGCTTCCACCACGCCGTCCTCGCTCCGCGCCGTGACCTTGAGCGATCCCGTCTTCCCCGCCCCCTGATGATGGTGCGAATTGATCGACAGCCGGGTCTTCCCCACGATCCGGTGAATCAGCGACCCCTCCTCCAGCGTCACCGGATGCTCCGAATCCTTCTCGGGCGACCCGTAGTGGTCGCAGGCGCCGGGGATCATCGAAGGAATGTCCTGGATGAGGTCGCCGCCGCGGAGGACGGTGAGGAGCTGCATGCCGTAGCAGATCCCCAGCGTCGGGAGGCGGAACTCCAGGGCGCGCGCGGCGAGCCGGAAATCGGAGTCGTGCTTGGGCTGGAGGACGGTCGTGAGAGATCCGTGGGGTTTCTGGCCGAAGCGGGCCGGGTCGATATCGCCGCCGCCGGTGAGCACGACGCCGTCGACGCCCTCCAGCACCGCGTCCACGTCGTCCAGGTCGGCCAGCGGCGGCAGGAACACCGGGATTCCGCCGGCGGCGACGACGGCGTCCCGATAGCTGTGGCGGAGGGAGTAGACCTGCGCCTCCTGGTTCATGTTGAGGGCGATGAGCGGTTTCATGCGGAAATCTCCCGGGAGAGGATCGGGACCGTCCGCGCGCGTCGGCCGGCGCGGACGGTCGGGGACATCATACGGCAAGGTGCCCGAGGGTGCAGAATGGTCCATCAAAAGGCTCGATTCGGCCGCAACCCATGCCGATGCCGCCAGTTGCGACATCGTCCCGCGTCGGGATGGTCTTTAGCATTTTTACAGTCTTGCTTGACCTTCCCGCCCCTCCCCCCTACACTCACTGCTTCTGCCACCTGCCTCGTACAAAGGTCCCGCATGAAGCGATTCTTCACCTCCGCCGACGTCGGCCGCGTCTGCGGCATGTCCGTGCCCACTGTCCTCAAGCGGTTCGAGGAAGGCCTGCTGAAGGGGTACAAGACCCGCGGTGACAAAGGCGAACTGCGCGTCACCCGCCAGTACCTCCTCGATTTCATGGAACGCCTCGGCGTCCCCCGCGAGGAACTTGACCGGACCGAGGCGAGCCAGGAGAAGCGCCGCATCCTCATGGTGGACGACGACGAGGTGCTCCTCAAGGCGCTCAAGGCCAATTTCGCCCAGGATTCGCGGATCGACGTCGACGTCCGGGTCGCCAACAATGCCGTCGATACGCTGTTCGCCTGCGGCAACACCCGCCCTGACCTGATCATCCTCGACCTCAAGATCCCCGGCATGCGGGGAGAGAAGGTGCTGGAGTTCATCAAGACGTCCGCGGAGCTGAACGAAACCAAGGTCGTCGTCTTCAGCGGCTACCCGCGCTTCAAGGTGAAGGTCCTCAAGGCCGGCGCGGACGCGTTCGTGGCGAAGCCGGACGTGAAGGGTCTGAAGGACACGGTCTACGCGCTGCTCGGGATCGAGCGGCGGAACCGCGTGGAGACCCGCGCGCAGGCGTAAGTTCCCCGCCGGAAACATCCCATCTGATCGTGTCGATATGAGGTTAGGTATGAGTTCGGTCCTCGAGAACGTGATCGACCGGATGGTGGCGGACTGGAAGCGGCGCGGGACGCTGGCGGGGCTGAAGCGGATCCCGGCGCGGGAGGCGCGGCCGGCGGAATGGCCGGACGCGACCCCGCCTGTGCTGGTGGAGGCGTTCCGGCGGCGCGGAATCGAGCGGCCGTACGTGCACCAGGCGAAGGCGGCGGGGCTCGCGATGGCGCGTCGCGACTGCGTCGTCGTGACGCCGACGGCGAGCGGGAAGACCCTGTGCTACAACCTCCCGGTCCTGAAGGCGATCCTCGAGGACCCTTCGAGCCGCGCGCTGTATCTTTTTCCCACCAAGGCGCTCTCGCAGGACCAGCTGGCGGAGCTGGAGGAGGTGATCGGCGGGACGGGGGCGACGATCAAGGCGCACACGTTTGACGGGGACACGCCGGACGATGCGCGGCGTGCGATCCGGGCGGCGGGGCAGGTGGTGGTGACGAACCCGGACATGCTGCACCAGGGGATTCTGCCGCACCATGCGAAATGGGCGCGGCTGTTCCAGAACCTGAAGTACATCGTGGTGGACGAGCTGCACACGTACCGCGGGGTGTTCGGGTCGCATCTGGCGAACGTGTTCCGGAGGTTGAAGCGTGTCTGCCGGTTTCACGGGTCGGACCCGACGTTCGTGATGTGTTCGGCGACGATTGCGAATCCGCGGGAGCTGGCGGAGAAGCTGGTGGAGCGGCCGGTGGAGCTGGTGGACGAGAACGGGGCGCCGTCTGGGGAGAAGGCTTTCCTGCTTTACAACCCGCCGGTGGTGGACCAGGCGCTGGGGATCCGGCGGTCGTACATCGGGGAGACGCGGCGGATCGCGGAGGAGCTGCTGAAGGCGGACGTGCAGACGATCGTCTTTGCGACGAGCCGGCTGAACACGGAGGTGCTGGCGCGGCATCTCAAGGACAGGTTCGAGCGGATGCCGCAGGACGCGGGGCGGATCCGGGCGTACCGGGGGGGGCTGCTCCCGAACACGCGGCGGGAGATCGAGCGGGAGCTGCGCGCGGGGACGGTGCGCGGCGTGGTGACCACGAACGCGCTCGAGCTCGGGATCGACATCGGGGCGCTCGACGCCTGCGTGATCGCGGGGTACCCGGGGACGATCGCGTCGATGTGGCAGCAGGCCGGGCGCGCCGGGCGCCGGCAGGGACTCTCGGTCGCGGTCTACGTCGCGCGGAGCGAGCCGATGGACCAGTTCCTCGCCGCGCACCCGGAGTATTTCTTCGGGCGCTCCCCTGAGCACGGACTCGTCAACCCGGACAACCTCTCCATCCTCGTCGAGCATCTCAAGTGCGCGGCGTTCGAGCTCCCGCTCGCCGACGCGGACGTCTTCGGCCCGCCGGGGGTCCGCGAGGTCCTGGACGTCCTCGCGGAACGGAAGATCCTCCACCGCGTCGCGGGGAAATGGCACTGGGCGAGCCAGGTCTACCCGGCGGACACCGTGTCGCTCCGGAGCGTGAACAACGAGAACTTCGTGATCATGGACATCTCGCGCGGCAACCGCGTGATCGCCGAGGTGGACTATTCCTCGGCGCCGTCCACGGTCTACCCCGAGGCAATCTACCTCTGCGAAAGCCAGTCATTCCACGTCACCCACCTCGACTATGCACAGCACCGGGCCTACGTGAAGCCCGTGGACGTGGACTACTTCACGGAGGCGATCACGAACACCTCGGTGCGCGTGATCGACATCTTCGAGCACGCGGCGGAGCCGGGTGCGACGCGGGAGCACGGCGAGGTCCACGTCGCGTGGCGGGTCAGCGGCTTCAAGAAGATCCGGTTTGCGACCCGCGAGAACGTCGGGTACGGCGATGTGAATCTTCCGGACCAGGAGATGCAGACGACGAGCTACTGGCTGACCCTCGACCCGACGATGCTCGACGGGCTCGGACACGACCGCGCCGACCTGCTCGACGGCGCTTCCGGCGTCGCCTACCTCCTCCACCACCTCGCGCCGTTCCTGCTCATGTGCGACCGGCGCGACCTGCACCGGTGCGTCGGGGACACGGAAGCGGAGTGGTTCGCGGTCCAGCAGGAGCGGATCGGGCGCGTGCGCGAGGTGCGGACGCCGAAAGGGGACGTCCCGCTCGCCTCCTTCGCCGCATTCCGCCCCTCGATCTTCCTCTACGACAGCGCCCCCGGCGGCGTCGGGTTCTCGCAGGCGCTCTACGAACTCCACCCGGTCCTCCTGGCGCGCGCCCGCGAACTCCTCGAGGCCTGCCCCTGCGAGGCCGGGTGCCCGTCGTGCGTCGGACCTGCCAACGAAACCGGCGGGAAGGCGAAAGTCGTCGCCTCCGCGATCCTCGCCGCCCTCACCGCCGGAACCCCCGTCGCCGCACCCCGCTGACCCCTCGGGGCCAGGTTTCGCCGCTTTCGACCCCAATTCCTTCTGTCAACGCCAAGTAGAAATGTCACCGTTTCCGTCTAAGTAGAAATGTCACTCGCCCGGTCAGGGCGAGTGCACCTTGTCCGTGAAGCGTTGCAGGCT
>JABWAY010000281.1 GCA_013360825.1 Candidatus Brocadiia bacterium
GCGTCGTCGGACGCCAGCCCGGCAAGCGTCGCGCCCAGCGCCTCCTCGTCCCCCCACGGGACCAGCAGCCCGTTCTCGCCGTCCCGCACCACCTCCGGGTTCCCGCCCTTCCGCGTCGCCACCGCCGGCAGCCCGGCCAGGAGGCATTCGAGCAGGACGTGCGAAAGCCCCTCGTACCCGGTGTAGAGCGCGAAGATGTCCGACGCCTTCATGTATGCCGGGACCTTCTCCTGCGCAACCTCCCCGGTGAAAATGACGCGCTGCGTCAATCCGGCGGCCTGCGCCTGCGCCTCCAGCCTCGCCCGCTCCGGCCCGTCGCCGACCACCAGCAGCCGCCACCCGGCCGGCATCCGCGGCAGCACCCGGATCAGCGCGTCCACGCCCTTCCACGGCGTCAGCCGCGCCACCGTCACCACGAACCGCCCCTCCAGGCCCAGAAGCGCCTGCGCGGCGGCGCGGGACTCGGGGAACGGATACTTCGCAGGGTCGACCGCGTTATGCACCACCCTGATCCTCCCCGGGTCGACCCCCCACCCGGCGACGATCCCCGCCAGATACCGGCTCGGCGTCACGATCCGGTCGGCGCGGCGCGAATAGAACGTCTGGAGGGCGCGCACCAGGGCGACCTTCGGCGCATGCGGGAGGTCCTGGAACTCGTCGATGTTCTCCTTCGTGTGCCCGTGGCGCACCGACCACTCCCAGGAAAAGTCGCCGACGATCTTCATCACCATCGGTTTTCGCAGCGCCAGGTTGACGACCGCCGGGGCGAGCCCGTGGTCGTTCACGTAGAGCAGGTCGGCCCGCGCGGCCCGGCGGACGACCTCCACCGAGAGGCGGGCGAGGCGAAGCGGGACCGGCTGTTTCCGCGAAATGCGCGTCACGGGGAACGGGTAGGGGTGGTCGTGCGGCTCCCCGAGCGTCACCACCTCCACCCCGTGCCCCGCGCGGACCAGGTCCGTCGCGAGATTCAGGAGGTAGCGCGGAGGACCGCCTGCCTCGGGGTGGAACGTGCCGGTGACGATCAGGATGCGCACGGGTGCGCCCTACCTTCCGGGCGCGGACCCTCCCCGTCAACGCTTCTCGGCGTCCGCGCGCCCCCCGCCGGCCCCATGGGCGGAACGCGGCTCAGGCCAGCTCCGCCGTGACCTCTTCGAACAGCCCGATCTTGTTCCCCTCGGTGTCGCGGAGGTGCGCGATGAACGCGCCCTCGCCGCCGATTTCGGACTTCTTCGTCGGCACGTCGACGCCGAACGCCTTCGCCGCGCGCAGCGTCTCGCCGATCGAGTCCACGCGGAGATAGACCGTCGCGTGGTCCCCGCCGATCGGGCCGTCGATCTTCACCAGCGCCCCGCCAGGCCGCACCCCCGTGTCGAACATCACGTACCGCGGCGAGAACTGCTTGAACGCCCAGCCGAACAGTGCGCGGTAGAACTTCTTCGCGCGGGCCATGTTCCTGACCGGGATCTCGACGTGGCAGACGGGCGCAGGCATATCCGGCCTCCGTGGGGAAAGGTCCATTCTCGCGCCCGGCGCCCGCCGGTCCAGAACTAAGGAGCGGCGGGCGGCGCGATCAGGCCGGCGGGAGCGACTTGTGCGAGCCGTCGCACCGTTCGCCGTTCGCGGAGTGCTTGCACATGCAGAGCGCGACGAAGGCCTTTTCCTTCATCTCGAACATCTTCGGGGAAAATCCGGTCCCCTTGTGGGAGCCGTCGCAGAACGGCTGTTTCGCCGAGTGCCCGCAGGAACACCAGGCGTAGGTCCCGGCGGCGAGCTCGGACTTGTACGGCGAACGTGCGGCGATCTTCGGTTCAGGCATGAGTCTCCCCTTGTGATGGCATGTGGACTGAGAACGCGCCGGAGCGGGCCGGCATTCCCCGCTTACCGTTTCCCGTAGAACTCCGCGATCTTCGCGACGACCCAGCCCTGCTGTTCCTCGGAGAGTTCGGGGTAGATGGGAAGGGCCAGCACCTCCTTCGCGGCCTTCTCCGATTCGGGGAGGTCGCCCTCGCGGCAGCCGAGATCGGCGAAGCAGGACTGCATGTGGAGGGGGAGCGGGTAGTAGACCTCGCTGCCGACCTCCGCGGCCTTGAGGTGGTCGCGGAGGGCATCGCGGCGCGGGGCGCGGATGACGTACTGGTGCCAGGTGTGATCGCGGTCCGGCGCGGTGAACGGGAGGGTGACGGTGCCGGTCAGCCCGTGTTTCGCGAAGAGCGCGGCGTACCGTGCGGCGCGTTCCTGCCGGGCGCGGATCCAGCCCTTCAGGTGCCGGATCTTGACGGAGAGGACGGCGGCCTGGATCGCGTCCATCCGCCCGTTGATCCCGACGATGTCGTGGTAGTAGCGCTGGTGGCCGCCGTGGACGCGGAGTTTGCGGATCAGGTCCCCGAGTTTCGGATCGGGGGTGACGACATGTCCGGCGTCCCCGAACGCGCCGAGGTTCTTGGTCGGGTAGAACGAGAAGCAGCTGATGGTCCCCATCGACCCGGCGGGGCGCCCCTGGTAGTGGGCGTCGATCGCCTGCGCGGCGTCCTCGATGATCGGGATTCCGTAGATCTCCCCGATCTTCAGGAACGCGTCCATGTCGGCGCACTGCCCGTAGAGGTGGACCGGCATGATTCCCCGGAGCGCCCTCCCGGTCTTCCTGTTCACGGGCGGCGCGCCGTCCTTTTTCACCACGTAGTCCCTGGCGATCAGCGCCGTCACCGCGTCCGGCGAGAGACAGTAAGTCTTCGGGTCGATGTCCGCGAAGACCGGCCGGATCCCCAGCCGCGCGATGCACCCGGCCGTCGCGAAAAACGTGAAACTCGGCACGATCACGTCATCCTCGCGCCCGAGCCCGAGCCCCATCGCCGCGATCAGGATCGCGTCCGAGCCGCTCGACATCGCGATCGAGTGCTTCACCCCCGTCAGCTCGGCCATCGCCGCCTCGAACTTCTCGACGGTCGCGCCGAGAATCAGCATCTGCGATTCCATGACCGGCGCGATCGCCGCCTGAATCTCGCTCTGGATGGACTTGTACTGGCCGACAAGGTCGAGCAGGGGAACTTTCACCAGGGTGTCTCCACAGAAAATGGGCTCAGCGGGGGTCGATGCCGCTCCGCATCCAGAGTTCAAGGGCGAACAGCAGCAGCAGCTTGCGCTCGTTGCGCTCCCGGCCGGCGCGCTGGTCCTCGACCAGCCGGCGGACGTGCGAGCCTTCGAAGAGGCCGCGCTCGAGGGAGCGCCGCTCGGTGAGCGAGTCGCAGGCGCGCTCGCCGAGCTCGCGCCAGGTCGCGGTCTCCCAGTCCTCCGGGCGCGACCAGCGCGCATTCCAGAACGCGTCTTCCGGGACGAGCGACTCGAAGACCCGGCGGAGCCCCTGCAGGGGATTCTGCCCGGCGAGCGAGTGCACCACCGGGACCAGCAGCTGGACCGCGCTCGGATCCGCCAGCGGCGAACGGGCCGGGAATCCACGGGCGCGACAGGCGGCCTGGATCGGGCTGATGAAGAGGTCGGGGAGGAAGCACGCGGCGTCCACATAGGCCGCCGCCGACGCCTCTCCCGGCGTTGCCGCGTGCTTCATCACCTCCGTCACCGCGTCGAGCGCCGGGATCCCGGGGCGCCCCGCGAGCGACGCACGCTCCGCCGTCGGCACCGTCATCCGCGCCTCGAATTCCGCCCGCAGCGCGACGGAAAGCCCGGCCGAAGACCCGCCCGACTCCTTCACCTGCCGCCAGGCGCCGAGCGTGGAGAGCGGCGGCGGCACCGGCCGGCGCCCCGCCAGCCAGTAGAGCTCTCCGCCCGCGGCCGTCAGCACCCCCGGCGAGGACGCCGAAGCGCTTCCCGCGAACAGCATCGCCTGCGCCATCCGGGAGATCGGGAGCCCCTCGATGTTCACGTCCGCGATGGCGTCGAGCAGCTCGGCGATGGACCCCGCAACCTCCTCCTCGTGGTGCGGGCATCCGAACCGCGCCACCGCAGCGGCGGTTCCGCTCCGGGTTTCGGCGGGGATCCAGGCGTGTTTGAGCGAAAACGTCGTGAATCGCCCGCGCTTCGCCAGCGACGCGAGCCCGGCGAGGACGGCGCTGTACGGGTCGCCCTCGAGGCAGACGGTCGGTCGGTCCAGGTCGCGCGTGTGGGCCTTGACGCTTTCGAACAGGTAGCTGAACGCGTGCTGGGCGACCTCGTCGGGATTCTGACCGGCGGGGTCGTAGTAGGTCGGTTCCCAGTACCGGCCTTCCTCGACGCGGCCGTTCCGGATTTCCAGCCAGCCGGCCGGGAGGATTTTCCGGACGTTCCGGAAGAGCGTGAGGGGCTGGGGGGGGATGTGGTAGGCGAGGAAGTGGTCGAGGGCGCGGGTTTCGAGAGCGGGGCGGGTGGCGGGCCAGGCGAGGACGGCGCGCAGGTCGGAGCCGACCGCCCAGCCCTCGTGTCCCTCGTAGACGAACAGGGGGCGGTGGCCGAGGGCGTCGCGGGCGACGAAGAGGGTGCTGTTGGCGCGGTCGAGGATGGCGAGGGCGTAGCCGCCGCGGAGGGACATGAGCATGTCGCGTCCCTTGGCCTGCCAGAGGTGGGCGATGAGTTCGGCGTTGGAGTCGGTGCGGAGGTCGCGGGTGCGGGAGGTGACGAATTTGCGGACGTCCGCGCGGTTGTAGAGGTCGCCGTCGAGGACGCACTGGACGCTGCCGTCCGGGGTTTCGCCGACGCTTTCGCCCGGTCCGAAGACGCCGGCGAGGGAGGCGAGGCCGGAGGGGAGGGTGGAGATGCCGAGGGTCGAGCCGGCCTGGCGGCGCAGCGCGGAGGCGATGCGGTCGGCGGACCCCGGGGGCGGGGTGGCGCGGGACCAGAAGCCGGCGAAGGACATCATGATGGGGCAGAGGATATCAGGAGGGCGGGCGGGAGGGGAGGATCGGAAAGGGGGGGGCGGAGGGCGGAGTCTGGCCCCGGCCGCGGCGGGGACTTAAGATCCGGGGCAATGGGGGAGAGGCCGCTGGTTGTGCCGGCGTTCGCGCTGGCTGCGGGGATCCTGCTGTCGGAATCCGTCCCGACCGGGGCGGGGGCGATGGCGGGGCTCTGCGGCGGCGTGGTGCTGGCGTGTCTCTGTGTCGTGTCGGCGCTGAGGGGATCTCCGCGCGCCGCGCGGCTGGGGCTCGCGGGGGCGGTGTTCGCGGCCTGGGAGCTGGCCACCCTCATGCTCTTCTTCGAGACCATGCCCCGGGAGGAGCGGATGGGGGTGCTCACCTGGTTCAACCTCGCCAACGCGGCCGCCATCGTGGCGGGCTCGCTGGCGGGGGGGGCGATCCTCGGGGGAGGGTGGGGGGGAGGCGGGTCCTACCCGGCGGTCTTCCTCGTCTCCACGGTCCTGCGCCTCCTCTGCCTGCCCCTCCTGCTGCGGGTGCGGGAGGTGCCCCGGCCCTTCCGGGGGGCGGGCGAGGCGGCCCTGGCGCAGTCGGGGGAGGCGGG
>JABWAY010000282.1 GCA_013360825.1 Candidatus Brocadiia bacterium
CGTGCTGGAACGCGCCCCGGAGCCGCCGAGAAGCCGGGTCTCGGCGGGGCTCCTTCGCCTCGCCCCGCGGTCGATCCGGGCGGTGCGCAGCGCCGTGCAGATCCTGGAAAGGCTGATGCGGTCGCCGGAGCTCGGGCCCTGAGCCTCCCTCTCCGCGAAGAGGCGGACCCTCCGCACGACCCCGGCACCGGGACCGGTTCCGGCGCCGCCGCAACCGCCCAGGGAAGGGTCGTCCGGTTCCCGGGCTCCCGGTCCCGCCTGGTCCGGACGCTGTTCCTCAGCATCCTCGTCGGCATCATCGCGGGCTCCGCCGCGAAACTCTTCGAATCCGGCGTCGCCGTCGGAAGCCGCCTCGCGATCGGCCGCTTCGCCGATCCCGCCAGCGAGACGCTGTTCCGGTTCGACTGGAGAGTCGCGCTCCTGCCCGCCCTCGGCGGGCTCATCTCCGGCGTCGTCCTCGGTCTCCTGACGCGCCGCACGCGGGCCCACGGCACCGCGGTCCTGATCGACGCCTTCCATCACGGCGGGGCGTCCCTCCCCCTCAAGGACTCCCTCCTCAAGGCCGCCGGGGCCGTCGTCCTGATCTGCTTCGGCGGATCGGTGGGGATGGAGGCCCCGATCGCGGTGCTGTCGGCCTCGATCGGGACCACCCTCGCGGCGCTCCTGCACCTCTCCCCGCGCGAGCGCCGGCTCTTCCTCATCGCCGGTTGCGCCGCCGGCGTCGGGGCGATCTTCCAGTGCCCGCTCGGCGGAGCCATCTTCGCCGTCACCGTGCTCTACCGCGAACCGGAGATCGAGAGCGACGCCCTTTTTCCCGCCATCATCGCCTCCGTGACCAGCTACTCCACGTTCATCTCGTTCGGAGGCGGCGAGCACCACCTCCTGACGGGGCTCGAAGGGGTCGCGTTCACGTCGCCGCGCCAGCTGGCCGCCTACCTCGTCCTCGCGGTCGTCTGCACGCTCGTCGGCATCCTGTTCCACTACACGCTGCGCGCCGCGGCCTCCGTGTTCAGGGCGAGCCGGATTCCCCGGACGATCACCCCGCTGGTGGCGGGGCTGGCGGGCGGGCTGATCGCCTGCGCCATCCCGCAGGTCATGGACTCCCGGTACCTGTTCATCCAGAACGCCCTCGAAGGCACGTCCCTCCGCCAGCTCCACTCCTGGCAGGTCTGGGCGCTCCTGTTCACGCTGGTCCTGGTCGCCAAGTGCGTGGCCACGTCGCTCATGATGGGGGCGGAGAGCGCGGGAGGGCTGTTCGGCCCGATTCTGTTCATGGGGGGCATCGCCGGCGCGGCGGTCGGATCCCTCATCGAGTCCACCGCTCCGTCCATGTTCTCGGAGAGTCTCCGGCAGGCCCTGATTCCGGTTGGGATGGCGGGGCTTCTCGCCGCCTGCCTCCGCACCCCGCTGGCGGCGATCGTCATGGTCACCGAGATGACCGGCAGCTACAGGCTGATCGTTCCCCTGATGCTCGTCACGATGGTCAGCTACATCCTGGGGCGCCGCTGGGGAGTGTATGCGGAGCAGATTCCCGGCCCCGGCGAATCGCCGGCTCACGCGGGCGAGTCCGTCATCTCCCTTCTCGAACTCGGCCGCGTGAAAGACCTCATGAAGACCGACGGCCCCCTGATCGTCGCGCCGGGAACTCCCATGACCGTCCTCCTCACGCGCGTCCCCCCCGGCACCCGGCCGTTCTTCGCCGTCGTCGACGGGGCCCGGCTGGTCGGGACGATTTCCGCGGCCGCATTCGAGGCCGCCGCCGCGGCCCCCGAGGCCCACGCCGCCCTGGTCGCCCTCGACCTCGCCTCCCCGCAGCGGGAGGTCGTCTACGCCGAGGACGACCTCTTCAGCACCCTGGAACTCTTCCGCCGCTGGAAAGCCACCGTCCTCCCCGTCCTCGACGGGGACACCGGGCGGTTCGCCGGCGTCCTCCCGCGGACCGCCATCCTCGACAACCTCAAGGAGGAGATCTCCCGGCAGCGCGCGCAGATGACCCGCGAGCACGAGGGGATGGAGGAACTGGCGAGCGCGAGCCTCATGGAGTCCCTCCTGTCGGAACTGTCCGGCGCGGGGCGCGGCCGGATCCGGCACATCCGCGTCCCGGCGGACGCGGTCGGCAGGTCGCTCAGGGAACTCGGCTTTCTCCAGCGGTACGGATCCAGCGTGATCGCCATCGAGTCGGCGGGCGGAAAAGTCGAGTCGCCTCCCGATCCCAATCGCCCCCTCACCGCCGAGGAATTCCTGGTCGTCGTGCCCAGCGGAGAGTCGCCCCGCCAGGGGAACCCGGGAGAGCAGGGAAGCGGACCGGCGTGACCCGGCGCGATGCCGGTCCGGCCCGGGCGGAAGAGCGGGCCCTCGGTCGTGAAGTCGGGGACGGCGAACGCCGGGCCCGAAGGACTACTCTTTCCCCTCCGCCGCCTTCGTGAATTCCTCCAGCGCCGCCTCGATCCGCGCCGCCGCCCCGCTCCCCGCGAACGCCGCTTTCGCCTTCTTCAGCAGGTCCGCCGCCTTCTTCGCGTCCCCCGCCGCCTTCGCCGCCTCCAGCTCGCGGTCCGCCGCGTCCTCGATCAGCTTCGCGACCAGCTCCCCGCGCGACTTCGCGTAGGCGCTCTTCGCCCCCGCCAGTTTCTTCAGCATCCCCGCCGCCTTCCCGTACTGCTTCGCCTCCACCAGCGCCCGCGACCCCTGCAGGAGGGCGACGCAGTCGGGCGGAAGCAGTTTCTCCATCCACTCGAATCCCCGCTGCCAGGCCTCCGCGGGCGGGATGTGCGGCCAGTCCGGCGGCTCGTCGAACGCGACCTCCATCCCCGCCTTCCGCATGTCCTCGACCGACTTTTTGCACTGGTCGTGGTTGAAGTCCCTGCCGCCGCTGATGACATAGAACGGGGTCTTGAGCATCGGGCGCGCCATCTGCTCGCTGACGAGGCAGCCGCTCACCGGGACCCCCGCGGTGAACAGCTCCGGGTGGTCGGAGCAGAGGTGGCAGGTCACGAATCCCCCCGCGGAGTGCCCGGACACGTAGACCCGGTCCGGGTCGATCGAGTAGGTCGCCAGCACCTCCCGCGCGATCTCGACGATCTGCTTCATGTCCTCCTCGCTGTACCCCTGCGGGTCGGTCGAAGCAGGCAGACAGAGCAGGTACCCCTTGTTCTTCGCCGCCGCGTAGTGGTTCTCGTAGTTCTCCGGGCGCCCTCCCGACCCGTGAAACATGAAGATCACCCCGTACTTCTGCGCGGGCCTGTACCCGGCCGGGACGTTCAACACGTAATAGCTCGTCCCGTACTCGATCTTCTGCCGCCCGGCTTTCGCCGGCGGGGGCTTCCGCGCCGCCTGGGCGACGGCCGGATGCGCGAGGGCGAGCAGCACGAGCGCCGTCAGGAGGATTCTCATGCCCCGGATTCTGCCACAGCCCCCTCCCCGCCCGCGAACGCGATCCCGGATTCTCCGGAAAGGGTTCCTTGCTGGACAGGGGCGACTCCGGCCCTAGACTGGGCGGACATCGAGACCCCAGGAAAAGGAGCGGCTCCCATGCCCAAACCCGTCCTCATCAGGGAACTTCAGGCCGAAGATCTCTCCGCCATCGTGGACATCGAGGAGCGCACGACGGGGACCGCCCGGCGCGCCTATTGGGAAGAGAGAATCAAGATCTCCGAGGCGATCCGGCCCCACTGGGCGTCGCTCGTGGCGGAGGTGAACAATCGCGTCGCCGGGTTCGTCTTCGGGCGCGCCGGCGAGAAGGAATTCGGGCTTCCCGGCTCCATCGCGTGGGTCGAGATCATCGGCGTCGATCCCGCCGTCCGGCGCCAGGGAGTCGCGGCGAAACTGATCGAGCATTTCACCGAAGCCGCCGGGAATCACGGCATCGAGATGGTCTTCACGCTCGTCGGCAAGGGCGACGCCGAAATGGCGAAGTTCTTCGGCAAGCACGGATTCGCCCAGGGGGAGATGGTCCACTTTCAGAAGAAGGTGAAGGGCTGATCCCGCCGCGCGGCGCCGCCGCACCCCCCGCCGCGCCTGGGGATCCGACGCAGGCCGGCCCGCGCCCGGGACCCCCGGGGGACCGTCCCACGGCCGGTCCCCGGATTTTCCCGGCGACGTCGCCACCCGCTTCCGGCAGGATGGGGGGCCCATGAGTCCCCCGACCCCCGGCCCGCTGGACGACTCCCGCCGCACGCTCCTCCTGTTCACGTTCGCCGTCTCCCGCGGCATTCTCTCCGCCGAGGAGGCCGCCGCCGCGCTGGCCACCCTCCGCGGCTCCTCCGCCGGACCGCTTCGCAGCGGCGCGTCCCTGGCCCACGACGCCCTCGGCCCCTGGTGGTCGGACCTGGAGGAGACGGCGCGCGGCGCCCTCCTGAGGGAGGTCGAACTCCTGCGCGCGGACGAGGGGCGCGCGGAACTCGCCGTGCTCACGTCGCCGATTCCCGACGCCGAAAAACGCGCGTGGTGGGGGGCCGACGCGTCCCGGATCGCCGCCGGCGACGTCGTGGTCGACATCGATTTCTCCGCCGGGGTCACGTTCACGAAGGGGACCGGGTCGGAGCCGCGCACCCTCACCCTTCCCCGGCTCGCCCCCGAAGACCGCTACCAGGTCCAGCGGGAGGTCGCCCGGGGCGGGATGGGCCGGATCCTGCTCGCGAAGGACGTCACCCTCGGGCGGAACATCGCCGTGAAGGAAATCCTCTCGGGGGGCGCCGAGGACGCCGCTTCGCCCGACGATGTCGAACGCTTCCTCCGCGAGGCCCGCATCACGGGGCAGCTGGAGCATCCGAACATCGTCCCGGTGCACGAGCTGGGGCAGCGCGCGGACGGGCGGATGTACTACACGATGAAGCTGGTGCGCGGGGAGACGATGGAGAAGCGGCTCGGGGGGGTGCAGCGGGACGAGCGGCTGTCGGACGGGGAGAAGCTGGCGAAGCGGTTGAAGCTGCTGGACGCGTTCGTGGACGTCTGCCAGGCGCTGGCGTATGCGCACACGCGCGGGGTGGTGAACCGGGACCTGAAGCCGTCGAACGTGATGCTCGGGGATTTCGGCGAGACGGTGGTGCTGGACTGGGGGCTGGCGCGGGTGGCGGGGACGGAGGACCGGGCGCGTCAGGATGTCGAGAGGCTGACGCTGACGCTGAATCCCTCGGGGGACGGTGCGGGGTCGTCGAAGCTGACGCTGGACGGGGCGATCATGGGGACGCCGAGCTACATGTCGCCGGAGCAGGCGCGCGGCGAGATCGAGAGTGTGGACGAGAAGAGCGACATTTATTCACTGGGGGCGATCCTCTACGAGATCGTGACGGGGGTCCCGCCGTTCACGGGCGGCTCCGCGATGGACGTGGTCCGGGCGGTCGGGACGCGGGAGCCCCCTGCGGTGAGCGCGGTGGAGCCGCTGGCGCCGCGGGAGCTGGAGGCGCTGATCCGGCGTGCGATGGCGAGGGACCGGTCG
>JABWAY010000283.1 GCA_013360825.1 Candidatus Brocadiia bacterium
CCGGCCACCGCGCAGCCCGCCGCGACCATCCCCGTCGCGACCGAGACCCCCGCGGCGCCCGCCGCCGACAGCCCGCCCGACAGCGCTTCGCCCCCCGTCGCGACACCCGCGGAAATGGTCGAGGCCATCAGCGTCGACCTCGTCCCCGTCGTGAACACGCCCAGCGACGTGATGTCCTCCGCCACACCCGTCGAAACGACCCCGATTCGCGCTTTTCCGCCTGAGTCCACCGAGCCGGGTTCGCCCCCGATCGGGTCCGCCGGTGAGCCGTCCCCGGTTTCCCCCATTCCGGGTGGCATCGACGAGGTCGAGGCGGTGGGCGAAGAGACCGGCGCCGCCCCGTCCCCCGCCGCCGCCGGCGATCTCGCCGCCCTGGCCGGCGGCATCCCCGGAGCTCCCGAGTACCCCCCCGTCCCCAGGGCGAGTTCCAGCGAGACGAGAACCTTTGCCGCGCCACCGCGGGACGTTCCGGTCGAAGCGTCGCCCGGCGCGCCCGCCGGCGCATCCACGGATGACGTCGAGGAGGTCGCCGCCGACTCGCTCGGCACGATCCCGGATTTCTCGGCGAATTCCGAGGCCGGATCCGTGGACGCCGTGGACGCCGCTTCGACCCAGGAATCCGTCCCGGCGCCGGTCGACGTCCCCACCGAGCCCGCGGAGCCTTCCGAGGACGAGCCCTCCGCTCCCCACGAAGTCGTCGGGGCCCCCGTCGCCGCAGCCGTTCCGGTGGAAATGAAGAACGTCGCACCCCGAAAAGGCAGGGGGAAACTGGTCGTCCTGCTCCTGCTGCTCGTCCTGATCGGCGGACCCGCAGGAGCCGTGTTCCTGGCGCCCGTCGAGACCGTGCGGGGCTGGTTGCAGAAGTCCGGGATCCCCGCCGACATCCAGAAGAAGATCCTCGATCTGCGGGGAGCCCCGGCGCAGCCCGCCCCCGCGCCTGCACCCGGAAAGTAGCCGTCATTCCGAACGCCGGGGCGGTTCGCGCGATAAGGGAATAGCAGCCGCCCGGCATCCGTTGCGTCCGCAGGAGAACGACACGAACACCCAACCGTCCGGGGGGACAGCCGGAGGTCGCCATGCAGTTTCAGCCGGTCGGATACCTGGAGTGGATGAAGGATCACTTCGGGCGGTACACCTACGATCTCGCCAATCCGGCGGTCCAGACGCTCACGCCCGCGGAGCTCGGCCTGACTCCCCAGGACCTCGAGTTCAACGGGCGCAACTACCACGGGCACCCGGAACTCCTCAAGACGATCGCCGAGCGGTTCGGCGTCTCCACCTCCAATGTCGTCCTCACCGACGGCGCTTCGATGGGGATCGCACTCCTCAGCTTCGCCCTCCTGGAACCCGGGATGCAGGTACTTCTGGAGGCCCCGAACTACGAGCCGCTCTACCGTCTTCCGTCCTCGCTGGGGTGCGATGTGCGGATGATGGAACGGCCGTGGGAAAAGGGGTTCCAGGTGGACCTGGAGTCGTTCCAGAGGCGGATTTCCCGCAATACGCGCGTGGTCTGGCTCACGAACCTGCACAACCCGAGCGGCGTGATGACGGACGGGGACCGGCTGCGGACGCTCTGCCAGGTCTCGCGCGACCACGGCGCCACGCTGATCTGCAGCGAGGTCTTCCGCGACCTCGTGTTCCGCGGCGAACCGCCTCCCCCCGCTTTCAAGCTGGACCGGAGCGCCGTCTCGATCGGATCCCTCTCGAAACTCTACGGTCTCGACGGATTGCGGGTCGGGTGGATCCTCTGCCACGAGGATCTCGCCCGGCGGCTCGCCTCCGTCCGCAATCACTTCAGCGTCATGGGTTCCTGGCTCTGCGAGCACGTGACTCTCGCGGCGTTCCGGCGGCTCGACCGGCTGCTGGCGCGTTCGCGGTCGATCCTCACGGAGAATCTGCCGGTGCTGAAGGAGTTCGTGGAGGGGAGGGATGACCTGGAGTGGGTGGAGCCGGACGGGGGGACGATTGCGTTTCTCAAGCTGCGAGGAGGAGTTCCGAGCTGGGATTTCGCGCGGCACCTGCACGACAAGTACTCGACGCTGGTCGTTCCTGGGGACTTCTTCTGGGCGAAGGGATTCCTGCGGGTCGGCTTCGGCGGCCCGACGGAGACGCTGAAATCCGGGCTCCGGATCCTCGGCAATGCGCTGACGGAGTGGCGCCGTGCGCGGCATGTGACGGGGTAGGGGCGGCGGAGTAGAGTAGAGGGGTGGCGAAGCCGGAGCAACCCAAGGCCGGACCGAAGGAGGCGCCGCCCAGCGGGAGATTGCGCACGCTGGGGAGGCGGGTCTGCATCTGGGGCGTGCTGCCGCTGATGGCGTTCGGCGTCGTTTTCTGGTTCCTGCTCGGGCCCTGGCTCGCCGCCCGCTGGCTGGAGGAGGAAGCCTCGATGCGGATCCGGGGCCGGCTGCGCGTCGGGGGGGTCACCCTCGGGCTCCGCGTCATCGACGTGGAGAACGCGGAACTCCAGGATGCGACCGGGCGGGTCCTCGCGCGCGCCGACCACGCCGCCTTCCGGCTCGACCGCGCGATCTGGGCGGGCGGACGTCCGGAGATTCACGAACTCCGGCTGGAAGGGCTCGAGGTCGAGGCCACCCTGGAGCAGGGTGGGACCTGGGATGTGCAGCGGGCGCTGCAGCGCCCCGACGCGCCGGCGCCGCCGTCCGGCGGCGGCACTTCCGGCCCCCCGCCGCCGCCGACACCGCCCACCCTGGAGGTCGTGGAAATCACGAACGCGTTCCTTCTCCTCCACACCCCCCTGGGGACATCGCGCATCTCATCCATTTCCAGCCGGATCGACGTCGAACTCAGCCGCCTCCGGATGAAGGCGGACGGAACCGCCTACGCCGGGCGGGTCACGGCGGACGGCTGGTTCTCGACCTCCGGGACCGAGGAATGGAGCGTGCAGGTCAATGCGTCCGGCCTCGACGTCCGTGCCCTCGCCCGAGGTTCGGGCCTTTCCGACCGGAACCTGGAAGGCGCGCTCCACGGATTCCTCTCGATCGACCGGATCGGCGCCGATCCTCCCGCCGGCGCCGGGTGGCTGGACATCCGGGACGGACGCCTGTTCGACCTGCCGATCTTCCTCGCGATCTTCAATGTCCTCCGCTTCGAATCCCCCACCGACGCGACCATCCATACCTGCCGGAGCGACTTCAGAATTCTCCCCGGCTTCATCCGGATCGATCGCGGCTATCTCCTCAGCCGCGGTCCCGGGCTGTTCGGCACCGGCCGGATCCGGCTGCCGTCCGGAGAGCTCGAGCTCGAGTTCATCCCCCGGCTTTCCGGGGAGCCTCCGGAAGGCTGGGAGGTTCTCTCCGAAGGGGAACAGCCGCTCGGGGACTTCCTCCGCCGCCACGCCCTCGTCACGGTGGAACTGCGCGGAACCTGGCGGGAGCCCGCCGCGACGGTCATTCCCGTCAAAGTCATCTCCGGGCCGATCCGGGACTTTTTCCGGCTGCTGGAGGGGGGGCGATGAGGCGGCTGGCGGCGGCGATTCTGGCGGCGGGGCTCTGCGCGGGGTGCGGCGGACCGGAGCCGCGCACCGTGGAGGATCGAGTGGACGATCACGCCATCGCGTCGGAGGTGAGCCGGCTGCTGTCGCGGGTGGACGGAATCGACCGGCACCAGATCCGGGTCGAGTCGGTCGAGGGGCGCGTCCGTCTCACCGGGGAAGTCCCGGACGACGCCGCCGCCGAACGGGCCTGCGCGGCCACCCTGCGCGCGCGGGGGGTCGTCTCGGTCGTGGACCAGCTCCGCCGGGTCGGCCGCTGATCCACGTCCCGTCCCGCGCCTACTTCGCCTCCTCCACCGGCACGCCGGCCGGAGGCGTCAGGTCGAAAATCCCCGGCTCCAGCCCCTCGTTGATGTAGGCGCGCACCATCTTCGACTCCACCCGGTACTCATTCCCCTCCTCCGTCCTGCCGCGCACCGTCATCTTCCAGGGAATCCAGGCCGACGGTCCCGGCCAGGCCTCCGGCGGCTTGACCTCCCGGTAGTCCGAGAGCTCGACCGTCGCGATCTCCGCTCCCCCCTCGTCGAACAGCGTGATCCGCGTCGCAAACAGCGTCGGTCGCTCGTACCGCGTCCGTTTCACCACGACCCCGCCCCGACGCGTCGCCACGGTCAGATGGTCCGCCGCGTCCTCCTCGATCCCGCGAACATCCCCCGGCTCCCCACGCTCCGACAGCCACGCGAACGCCGCCACCAGCTCGGGATGCTTCCTCTCCTGCCCCTTCACGCTGCCGACCACGGCTTTGCCGTCGAAGAGCAGGTTGAGCAGGAACCGGTCGCCGTCCATGGTGAACGTGAAGAGAGTCGGCCCCATCCTCTTGATGGCGTCCATCCGCATCCGCGAGGGCGGCTGGACGACGACGGGGGCGGAGAAGTTGCCGGAGTGCTCCAGTCCCTCGACGGTCATCCCGATGTCGGCCTGCAGGTCCGACACGGCGGCCTGCCGTTTCGCCAGTTCCTGATCCAGTTCCTCGATCGTGGTCACGGAGGAGACCGGACCGTCGCGGGTGATGCATCCGGCGGCGGCGACGGGGAGGAGGAGGGTGAGGAACCGGATCAGCGCCATGGGAGGAGCTCCGTGTGAAGGAACAGCGGTGTCAGGGCGGGGTGCCGCCGGGCGCGCGCCGCCAGGCCGGGACGGGCGACGAGGGCGGAGCTCAGGGAGCCGGCCGCCCCGTCGGGTTCGCCGGCCAGAGCCAGCGCGATGGCCTTGTGATACAGGATCGTCCCGTCGCGGGACTCGAACGAGCGAAAGGTCCGCGCCGCCTCGGCCGTGCGCCCGGCGGCGAGCTGGGTCCATCCCAGCGTGTCGAGCACATGGGGATCGCCCGCGGCGGCGGCGGCCGCCTCCGAGGCGAACTCGAGCGCCATCGGGAGGAGGAGCCCGTTCTCGGCGAGCAGGTAGGCGGCGGCGTTCAGCGCGTCCACGCGCTCCTTCGCCGAGTCCACGCAATTCCGGATCCAGGCCGCCGCCTCAGGCTTCCCGTCCCGCGCGGCCTGAAGGGCCCTGGCGAATCGTGCCCAGGTGAGGTCGGCGTCGAGGGGGCGCGTGGCGAGGCCGCGCGTGAGGAAGCCGCGCGCGGCGTCGAAAAGGCCGAGTTCCAGCGCCCAGGCGCCGGCCAGTCCGGAGGTCTCGCCGTCGACGGGAGAGCCGAGCAGGAGGAAGTCGAGGGCCTGCGCCAGGTCTCCCTCGGCGGCGACGCGGGACGCGAGGTCCACGCGGGAGTCGGTGTCGTACGCGTTGGAGGCAAGCCACTCCCGCGCGGGGCGCAATTCCCCACGGACGGCCAGCGCGAACACCGCCTCGCGCCGCACCGCGGCATGTCCGTCATTGAGCAGCGCCCTGAGCGCGGGGAGGGCGCCCGGGCCCGGAAGCCG
>JABWAY010000284.1 GCA_013360825.1 Candidatus Brocadiia bacterium
CTTCCTGGCGGCCGCCGCACCCCGCGCGTCCGACGACGCGCCGGCTCCCCCGGTCCCCCCGCCGGCGCCCGGGACCGCCTCCGGCGCGACGGAGCAGGACAAGACCAGGGCGCGGATGCAGGGAATCGCGGCGCGGCTGAAAGGCGCCTCGATTTTCCAGGGGCTGCCGATGGAGGAGCTGGAGCGGATCGCCGCGGCGGTCAAGCTGGTGACCTACGCGCCGCCGACGGTTCTTCTCAAGGCGGGGGATCCCGGAGAGAAGTACTACCTGATCGTCACGGGCCGCGTGGACGTCTCCAAGGTGGACCAGGACGGGACCGAGAAGATCCTGAGCTCGCTGGGTGCGGGGCAGGGGGTCGGCGAAATGTCCCTGCTGACCGGCGAGAAGTGCTCGGCGACGGTGCGGGTCACCGAGACGGTGCAGGCGATGGTCCTGACGCGCGCCGAGTTCGAGGAGATGCTCGAGGCCGCGCCGGAACTCAACCGGCATTTCAACCGCATCCTCGCCGACCGGCTGCGCTCGACGAATCAGAAGCTGACGGACGTGATCCAGAACGGGGTCCTCGGAAAGCTGTCGATGTTCTCGCTCGGCGAGCTGACCCAGGCCCTGACCGTGTCCGGGAGGACGGGGTATCTCCACCTCATGCACCGCAACCAGCGCGGGTTCCTGACCGTCCGCGACGGATTCGTGTTCAACGCGAAGCTGGTCGGCAAGGACCGCCCGGAGGACGCGTTCCTCGAGATGATGACCTGGCGCGAGGGCGAGTTCCGCTTCGAACAGTCCGACATTTCGACGCTGGGGCTGCGGCCGATCGACACCACCTCGCTGCTCATGGAGGGTGCGCGCCGGGCGGACGAGAAGGCGCGCGCCGCGGCGCCCGCGGGGGCGTCGCCCCCTGCCCCCACCGGCCAGCTCTAGCGGAGCGCCCATGTCGACCCCCATCGTCCTGCGCTGCCTGAGTGCCGCGCAGTGTCCCCTGTTCAGGGAGGGGGAAGGGATGACGGTGGTGATGCCGAGCGTGGTCACGGCGAAATCGCACGCGGTCTGCGCGGCGAACCTGGAGAAGTTCGCGAAGTTCTACGAGGAGCGGGGCCGGGGCGCGGACAACCAGGTGTTCGCCTGCAGCTACATCGGCTGCCGGTCGAGTTTCCGCGTCGAGGTCGGGAAGGAGCTTGCGGTCGCGCCTGCCGCGAATCCGGCGACGCAGCCGATGGAGGCTCCGCCCTCGGGGGTCTACACGCAGCAGTCCGGGCCGCAGACGCGCACCTCCGTCCTCGCGCTGGCCGCCCGCCTCAAGACGACCCCGCTGTTCGCGTCGCTCCCCGCCACGGAGCTCGAGGCCATCGCCCGCTCCATGCAGGTCCGCGAGTACGTCCCGCCGGGCGACTGTCTGCGCAAGGGGGAGTTCGGACGGGCGTTCTTTCTCATCCAGTCGGGGACCGCGGAGGTCGTGAGCGTCGAGCCGGAGGGGGCGCAGAAAGTCATCGCCACGCTCGGCCCGGGACAGTGCTTCGGCGAGATGTCCCTCCTGACCGGGGACGTCGTCAGCGCCACCGTGCGCGCCGCGACCCGTCTCAACGCCCTCGTCCTCCCCCGCGGCGAGTTCGAGCGCATGCTGGACCACAACCCCCAGCTCAACCGCCATTTCAACCGGCTGCTCGCCGAGCGTCTCCGGATCACGAACCGGAAGTTCGTCGAGGTCCCGGACGGGTTCAACGGGCGCCTCGCCATGATCTCCCTCCCCGAACTCACCCAGACCCTGAACGCCAATGCGCGCTCCGGCCGCCTCCTCCTCACGAACGGCAGCCTTTCGGGAAGCGTGATCTTCGACAAGGGCGTCATCTACGACGCCGTGCTCGGCCCCGCGCGCCGGGAGGCGGCGTTTTACGGGATGATGAAATGGCGCGACGGGCAGTTCCGGTTCGAGGCCTGTACGGTCCCGACCGCCGGCCTGCAGCCGATGGACGCGATGAGCCTCCTCATGGAGGGGATGCGGCGGCAGGACGAGGAGGCGGGCCGGGCGCCGCTCGCCAATCCGCCGACGGCGCCCCTTCCCCCCGTCGAGGGCTGAGACGCGACCGGAACGGGCGGGGGAACGCGGTGCACAGTCCGGTAAGATGCCGAAAACCCGGGGGGGTCCGGAGGACGGATGAAGCGAGTCGCGGTTCTGGTGCTGTGCGCGCTGGCGCTGGTGGTCGGTCCCTCGCGCGCCGACAGGCGGACGGCCGAGGAGGCCCACTCCCGCGGGATGGCGGCGCTTCAGCGCCGGGACCTGGAGGCGGCGCTGGCGGCGTTCGGCGAGGCGATCGCCGGGGATCCCGGGTGGGACGAGCCCTGGGGGATGCGCGGGAGGAGCAAGGCTCTCGCGGGGATGTACGCGGCCGCGGTGGAGGACTACACGCGGGCGACGGGGCTGGGGCCGAAGAATTCGCAGTGGCTGCTGCTGCGCTGCCAGTCGCTGATGGCGATCGACCACTGGGCCGAGGCGGCGGAGGACGCCGAGGCCCTGCTTGCCCTGGGGCCGGACCTGCCCGAGGGGCTGGCGCTGCACGGATGGGCGCTGGTCAACCTGGGGGATGTCGACCGCGGGCTGGCGGAGCAGGATCGGGCGATGCAGGTCGGCGGGAAGGCGCACCTGCTGATCCGCCACGACGCCTACTGGCGGAAGGCGGACTGGGCGCAGATGGTCAGGGAGTCCGACCTGGGAATCCAGGCGGGGGTGACGCGGCCGTCGCTGCATTTCTTCCGGGTCGTCGGGCTGGTGGAGCAGGGGCAGTTTCCGCAGGCGCGGGAGGGGATCGAGCGGATGCGGGCGCAGATGCCAGGGACGACCGAACTCGGGATGGCCGAGGCCTGGCTGCTGGGCACTCCCGCCGCCGGGGCAGGGTACGACCCCGCAACGGCCCTTCAGAAAATCGTCGGCGTCGGCGGCAGCGGGATCTCGTACCAGCTCAACGCCCACGCCCGCATCCTGTACCTCGCCGGACGGGCTCACGAGTGCCTGGAACTGCTCTCCACGCGCGGCCGCCGCACGAACTTCGACACGCTCTTCTGGATGGGCATCTCCCAGTGGAAGCTCGGGCTGCTCTCCGAAGCGCGGGCCACGCTTCAGGACGCCCGGCGACTCAACCCGTACCTGCTCCGGCACGCGGAGCGGTTCGAGGGGTTCCGGGACTTCGCGGCGTCGATCGACCGGGACCTGGCGGGGGAGTCGAAGCAGCAGACGGACCGGAGCCGCCTGACGCACGAGCTGGCGACGCACCTGCTGACGGTGGCGGAAATCGAGACCCTGGTGCGCCGGTACGAATTCACCCGCGCGGCCTCCGAGTACGAGCGGCTGCTCCAGGCCGTGACCTCCTCCGTCCGGAAGGCGGAGATTTCGGCGCGGCTCCCGGAGGTGCGCGGGATGGCCGGCGCGCACGGGAAACTGGTGAAGGGGGTCACCGGCGGGACGCTCAAGCTGTCGACGGAGGTCGGCAGGACGCAGCTCCGGATCACCGGTGCGACGGACCGCTTGTTCGACTTCACGATCGCGGGAGGCGGCGGAAAGTTCCCCTGGGCGTTCGTCAGTCCTGCGGTGTACGTCGGGTTCTTCAAGGACGTCGCCCTGACCCCCGAGGAGACATTCGGCGTCGGATGCCTCGCCTGGGAGGGCGGCGATCCCGCGCTGGGATTCCGGCTCCAGGATGAATCGATCCGGAAGAAGTCCGGGCTCAGGAAGAACCTCGCCTCCTTCGTCGCGCGCCGCCGCGGCATCGCGGAGCCGGAGGGCGGGTTCGTTCCGTTCCGGGGGAGCTGGGTCACGGCGGAGGAGAAGGCGAATCTGGAGAAGGGGCTGGTGCGGTTCGAGGAACAGTGGGTGACGGCGAAGGACCGGGAGCACCTGGCGAAGGGCGAGATCCAGGTGGACGGAAAGTGGGTTCCCGGGGAGGAGGGGGAGCTTCTCCGGCGGGGATTCCGGAAATACAAGGGGAAGTGGATGAACCGCGAGGACTACGAGGTCCTGCGGGGGCAGTGGGCGGACTGTCATACGGAGGAGACGCCGCACTACGTGGTGAAGACGAACTTCACGGAGTCGTTCGCCCGGGACCTGGCGGCGCTGGTCGAGGTGGCGTACGGCGAGCTGCGGACGTTTTACGGGGGCGCCGAACCGAAGCTCACGGGGAAGGACAAGATGACGCTGCACGCGTACCGCAGCTACGAGGACTACCGGCAGTACTGCGTGGAGAACAAGGCGGAGGACCAGCTGAACGCTGCCGGGTTCGCGCGCAGCGATTCGAACATCGTGGTGGGGTGGAACAAGACCGGGAACGCGCGGCAGTTCCTCCAGACGATGGCGCACGAGGCGGCGCACCTCTACTTCTTCCGCGTCGCGCCGGCGGCGCGCCCGACGTCATGGTATGCGGAGGGCATGGCGACGTATTTCGAGGGGTTCCAATGGGACGGGAAGGCTTACGTCTTCTCGTTCATCAGCGACAGCCGGCTCCCGTTCGCGCGGGATGCGATGAAGGGCGGGAGGCATATCCCGCTGAAGGACCTGCTGGACGGGAACGCGCTTCAGCTCATCAACAGCGACTCCTCCAGGGCGCTTCTGTTCTACGCCGAGTGCTGGGCGCTGAATTACTACCTCTCGCGGACGGACGACAGGGCCTACCGCGACGCGTATGCGTCGTACCGTGCGGACGTGGCGAAGGGCGGGGTGAAGGGACTGCTCGAGTATTTCGCGGACCCCGCGAAGCTGGAGAGGGACTGGGTGGCATTCGTCTCGGGGCTCTGAGTCGCGGGAGGGGTGCCGGAGTGTTCGGGCGTGGGTGGAGGAGCGGAGATGCGGGGATCGCGCAGGGTCGGTGGGGCGGCGGCCGCGATTCTGCTGGCCGCGGCCGCGGTGGCGTCGGGTGAGGACCTCGCGGCCGCGAAGGCGGAGATCGCCCAGGGGCGGTCCCGGCTGGAGAGTTTCGATTACGACGGGGCGGAAGCCGCGATGACCCGTGCGATCGAGGCGGCCCCCGGGTGGGCGACGACCTGGACGGAACGCGCGTTCGTGAAGGCGCGGGCGGAGAAGCCCGTCTCGGCGCTCGAGGACCTGGCCCAGGCGCTGGAGCGGGATCCGGGAGGGCTGCCGATTCTGAACCTGAAGGCGCGGGTGCTCATGGACCTCGACGCCTGGGCGGAGTCGGCGGAGGTGTCCGCGAAGGTGCTCGCGGTCCGCAGGGACGACCCCTATGCGCTGGCGCTGCACGGCAAGGCCCTGGTCCAGTCCGGGGATCTGGAGGGAGGGCTGGCGGAGCTGGAACGGGCGGCGGGGGCGGACCCGGCGGCGTTCGGCGGGGACCTGAGCGACGCGCGTCTGGTCGCGGCGGACTGGGCGGGGGCCCTGG